>JAFGUD010000351.1 GCA_016938685.1 Bacteroidales bacterium
ACAAAAGTGCTGATAATTAACATTTTACTTTCAATCAACATTGTACGGAAACACTCCCGCAACTACGTCAAGCCTTTCACGTTATAAACAATGCAAATTCCCTAACAATCAACTAAATCCGTTTGAAAATATATATTTATAATATTGCACAATAAAATATAACTATCGGCAGTTATTAAGAATACTGCCAATTTAACAAATTTCATACATACTGGCGCAAATAAAAATTTGTAACATCAAGCAATAAAATGTAACTTTCGGCAGATATTTAAAATACTGCCAGTTAAACAAATAAAAACAAACAGCAGATTGGATAATAATAATCTAAATATTAATCAAATAAATAATAAATTCAAAGGTAAATCTGAGATAACCTTTGATGAATTAAAATTATTTTTTCAAAATAGTAATCCTGAAATTAAGCAATCTGCAATAAAAACCAGAATAAGTAGATTAATAAACAAAGGAACAATTAGTCGTATAGGACGGGGTAAATATATACTTGGGCGAGAAAAAATGTTTACGCCCCAAATTGATAATAAAATAAAAACGATAGCAAACAAAATAAAAAAAGAATATCCAGATTTACAGTTTTGTATCTGGCACACATCATGGATTTCGCAATTTATGGTGCATCAACCAACAATTCATTATACAATCATTGAACCCGAAAGCGATTTTGACCAAAGAACTCTTTACTCAGAAACAATATTTCGGTATTTACAAACTAATTATAAAAATGTATTTCATAAACCAGACAGAGAAACTATACAAAATTATGTATCAGAACACAATGATAGTATAATAGTTTTACCATTAGTCAGTGAAGCACCAACGCAAAATATAACAAACATAACAACCGTAACAATTGAAAAAATGATAGTAGATATATTTTGTGACGAAAATATTTTTGCAGCACAACAAGGAAATGAAAAGGCTACAATTTTCATTGAGGCATTTAATAAATATACTGTAAACACAAGCAAATTATTACGTTATGCTGCAAGACGAACAAAGAGAAAAGAACTTGAAAATTATTTAAAATCATTACAAATCAATTCATAGCAAAAATGATTGACCAACAAACATATACACTCAATTGGATTGAGACTATTTCAAAAAGGTATAAAAATGCAGATAAAATTCTGATTGAAAAAGCTATACGAGCATTAACTTTATTGACCGATTTGAAAGATACAGAGTTAGACTTCATATTCAAAGGAGGAACTGCATTGATGCTTATGTTGAAAGAGCCTAAACGTTTATCTATTGATATAGACATAATTGCGCCAAACAAAGAACAAAATTTAGAGAATTTCTTAAACGCAATAGTAGAAAAAGGTAATTTCAACCGCTTCGAAGAACAGGCAAGATTTGTAAATAGCCAAATTGAAAAAGCTCATTATAAATTTTTCTATACACCCACCTACAAAACGCACAGCGATGAAGAGTATATTTTGTTGGATATTCTTTTTGAAAATAATCCATATAGCAAACTGACAGAAATTCCTATTTCATCACCGCTTTTGTCCATGAAAGACGAACCTGCATCAGTAAAAGTACCCACTTTTGAAAATATTCTTGGAGACAAATTAACCGCATTTCCACCCAATACAACAGGAATACCATACTACAAAAGTAACCGTAGCATGAGTATGGAAATAATGAAACAATTGTATGATATTGGAAACTTGTTTAATGTAGTAACAGACGTAAACCAAATCAAAGAAACATTTTCCAAGATAGCACAAAATGAATTAATATATAGGCATTTGCCAAGCCTCACACCAAACGAAGTTTTAAATGACATCATTCAAACTGCGTTGTGCATTAGCACAAGAGGAAAAGCAGGAGAATGCAATTTCCCTGAAATACAAAAAGGTATTGAGCGTTTAAAACAATTTATAATTTCAGACAGATTTCTAATTGACAATGCAATACTTGCAGCTTCAAAAGCAGCTTATATTTCAACATTAATAAAAATAGGAATTACTGAAATACAACGTTTTGACAATGAAACTAATTTAAGTGAATTGATCATTGAGAACCCAACTTACAACAAATTAAACAAACTAAAAAAGAACAATAGAGAAGCTTTTTGGTATTGGTGGAATGTGTTTAATAATTCAGAAATTTAATGATTTTGAAACACGACAATATGAATAACAAAATGAAAAAGAGGAGTTTATAACATGCTACTGGTCGCAAGCGTTTTTGGGGTGTTTTGCTTCGCCTACGGCTTCGCAAAAAACGCCCCAAAACCGCCTGCGCCAGTAGCTTTTCGTTATAAGCAATTACCCTACTATAAAAATTCAGTTGAATATTTTCGCTAACGGTTGTATCTTTGCTTTGAGTTCCTTGTAAA
>JAFGUD010000047.1 GCA_016938685.1 Bacteroidales bacterium
ATTTGGTATTACAAGCAAGTAATGCCGATTGACTTTAAAACCGATTTTAAGAAAATGAAATCGGTTTTTTTAAAGCATTTCGGTATAAACTGTCTGATAATCGTCAGACAGTTTTTTACTTCAATATATTTTAATTTATTTTGTAAAAAAACAACAATATGATTTACCAAACAGGAGACAAACCCGGAAAAGGAGATTACAAATGTACTCATTGCAGATTTATGATAACACTAGAAAGCGATGAAGAAATCTTGCCTCCATGCGAAAAATGTTTCAAAACAGAATGGGAAAAAGTGTAATACCCAATCTATATCCATCATCGTTAAGTAAAAAAACTCAAAAAAGTTTTAACAGAAAAATCAGTTTGTAAGCTCCGACGTAAGTTAGAACAATAAAAATTCCCATCGGGACAATCTGTTTGTAAGTTCCGACGTAAGTCGAAACTAGAGAATAACAAGCAAAAAAGTGCCTTTAGGTACGACCCGTTTTTCTGAAACTTAACGATATTGAAATATGTTCTATAAATTTTTAGACGAAAAAGTCACGTAAGGAATCAACATTTCTTCGAGCGAAACACCTCCATGTTGGAACGTTTCTTTGTAATATTTTGTAAACTGATGATAATTTTTCGGATACACAAAATAATCCTGATTTACACCAAAAATGTAAGTTGTTGAAAGATTAGACTTTGGCAAACCTGCTTTTGCAGGATTTTTAATTGCAAAAACATCTTTGGGATTAAAAGTCAGATTTTTACCTTGTTTGTAACGAATATTTGTGCTCGATTCTCTGTCACCAATTACTTTTACTGCATTTTTAACCCAAACAGAACCATGATCTGTAGTTAAAACAACTTTTACGTCAAGTTTAGATATTTCTTCGAGTAAATATTGAAGGAAAGAATCTTTGAACCAAACATGCACAAGAGAACGATAAGCCCTTTCATCTTTTGCTAAATCCTTAACCATTTGCAAGTTAGTTTTAGCATGAGAAAGCATATCAACAAAATTAAACACAAACACATTCAAATTATTGTCTTTCAGCGCCTTAACATTCTTTAATTTTGTGTTTGCAAAATCTTCATTTAATATTTTATGATATGTAATTTTAATATTTTGTCGATTTCTAGTGAAAAATTCATTTATTAAGTTTTCTTCAAAATCATTTTTATTTCCCTCATCATTTTCATCGTTCCAATACTGAGGATAACGTTTTGAAATATCAAGCGGCAACAATCCTGCAAAAAAAGAATTTCGGGCATATTGAGTTGCTGTTGGTAAAATAGAAGTTATAATGTCGTCAGTTTCAATATTAAGATACTTTTTAAAAGTCGGTTTCAACATTATCCATTGATCGTATCGTAAATTATCAATAACAATAACAAAAACTTTTTCTTTGTTTTTAATCATTGGCAAAATTCTATTTCTAAGCATTTCAAAAAGCATAGGAGGACGAATGTCTTCATTTTCAATCCATTCAACATAATTATTTTCCACAAAACGACAAAAATTACGGTTAGCTTCAAGTTTTTGGTCACTTATAATTTCCATCATTTGATTTTTTTCAGCCTCTTCGAGTTCGAGTTCCCAATAAACAATTTTTTTATAAATTTCAACCCATTCGTCAAAGGAATTAGCCTGATTTATTTCATTTCCTAATTGTCTAAATTCAATTTGATATTTTTGAACAGTTTTTTCTCCAATAAGCTGTTTATTCTGCACTTTTTGCTTGATAGCCAAAAGAATTTGATTAGGATTAACCGGTTTTATTAAATACCCGTCAACTTTTGAGCCGACAGCATCGTCCATAACTTCTTCTTCTTCTCTTTTAGTTACCATAATAACAGGTAAACTAGCTGCATAATTCTTTATTATAGGTAAAATTTCAAGCCCTGATAATCCGGGCATATTTTCATCTAAAAAAACAATATCAAAATTATTATCTTTTATTAATTGAAAGCCGTCTTCTGCATTATTTGCTGTTGAAACTGTGTAACCTTTTTGTTCCAAAAAAAGAATTTGAACTTTCAACAGGTCTATTTCATCATCTATCCAAAGAATTTTTATATCATTCATAAAAACATGTGTTTTTCGTCCTCATCAATTGTTAGGCCTTTCCGATGCTTTAAACAAGTCAAATGGAATTTTTATACTGCTAAAATTATTATTGAGGTAATTAAAAAAATAAATTCCTTGTAAAATTACACAAAAAATAAGACAAACGAAATTTTGAAAGTTTTTTTAATATTTTTGCCGGCACAAAAACTAAATTAATGATTTATTTTGCATCAGACATGCATCTTGGATTACCGGATTTTGAAAGAAATATTCCTAGAGAAAAAAAAATAATTTCCTGGCTGGATAACATTAAAAAAGATGCAACAGAAATATATTTTTTGGGAGATATTTTTGAATTTTGGTACGAGTGGAAATACGTAATTCCTAAGCATTTCAGCAGATTTTTCGGTAAACTTTCCGAATTATCAGACATGGGAATTAAACTCCATTATTTCACCGGAAACCATGATATTTGGGCATTTGGCTATTTTGAGAAAGAATTTGGAATGAAAATATACCGGGAACCACTTGAAATTGAAATTAACACTAAAAAATTCTATCTTGCTCATGGAGATGGACTTGGACCCGGCGACAAATGGTATAAGTTCATGAAAAAAGGATTCAATAATAAAATTCTACAATGGATTTTTTCAAACCTGGTCCACCCAAACCTAGCATTTAGATTAGCGCTAAAAATATCACAAGATAGAGATGCCTGTAATAAAACACCTATATTTAAGGGAGAAAAAGAATGGTTAATTCAACACGCATTAGAAATAAGCAAATCTCAGAAATTCAATTATTTTATATTTGGACACAGACATATAGCAAAAGATTATAAATTAAATAATGAAAGCAAAGTAGTTATACTAGGCGATTGGATTAAGAATTTCACTTATGCCATTTTTGATGGAGAAAATTTATTGCTAAAAAAACACGAAACATAACTATCTAATTAACAGGCAATTAAAATAAGTGCTAGATAAACAAATAAATAAGATTTGTTAATTAAAACATAGTTAGTATCTTTGCACTCGGAATGGATAGGGGACGACACTATAGTCCCCTCTTTTTATACATTATTTTCAAATGATTGAAAAACAATACATAGTTGATAGTCTTAAAGATACACTAAAAAAAGACTACTTTTTAGTTGATGTAAAAATTGGCGCAAATTCAAAAGTAACAGTTCATGTTGATAATTTTGAAGGCATAAAATTAGCAGAATGCAGAGAAATTCACAAAAAACTATACGCTTTAATTGAGCAAAAAACAGAAGAATTTGAGCTGGAAGTTTCATCACCCGGATTAACAAGCAATTTGAAGGTTTGGCAACAGTACAAAAAAATAATCGGTAAAGATATTAATATTACCACACGCGATGGACAGAATTTTGATGCAATACTCAAAAACGCCGATGAAGAAAAAACCGAACTGGAAAAACCAAATAAAGAACTAATTACTCTTTTATATACTGAAATAAAAAAAGCAAAACAAGTAATTAAATTTTAACTACAAAATTCATTAGAAAATGAACCTCAGTGAAACTTTTGCAGAATTTAAAGAATTAAAAAACATAGACCGAGTAACGCTAACAAGAATATTGCAAGACGTTTTTAAAAATGCAATTACTAAGCAATACGGAACTGACGAGAATTTTGACATTATAGTAAATACTCAAAATGGAGATCTTGAAATTTGGCACAACAGAGAAGTTGTTGCTGACGAAGATTATCAAGAACCAACAAGCCAAATATCTCTTACTGAAGTTAAAAAAATTGACGATGACTATGAAATAGGAGAAGAATATTCAGAAAGTGTTGAAATTTCACGTTTTGACAGACGCGTTATTCTTGCATTAAGACAAAATCTTATCTCTAAACTTAGTCAAATAGAAAAAGATGTTCTTTATCAAAAATACAGAGAAAAAATAGGTCAAGTTGTCTACGGCGAAGTTTATCAAATCTGGAAAAAAGAAGTTTTAATCCTGGACGAAGAAGAAAATGAACTTTTACTGCCTAAATCACAAACAATACCTAGTGATAAATTTCATAAAGGAGACTCAATAAGAGCAATTGTTCAAAAAGTAGAAATTAAAAATAATACACCATTTATAATTCTATCCAGAACATCAAATGTTTTTCTGGAAAGACTTTTTGAAATGGAAGTACCCGAAATTGAAGACGGTTTGATTACTATCAAAGAAATCGCACGAATTCCGGGAGAAAGAGCAAAAGTTGCAGTAGAATCTTACGACGAAAGAATAGATGCCGTTGGAGCATGTATTGGAATGAAAGGAGCCAGAATTCACGGTATTGTACGAGAACTACGCAACGAAAATATTGACGTAATTAATTACACATCAAATGTTGCACTTTTTATTCAAAGAGCTTTAAGCCCTGCGAAAATTGAAAATTTAAAGCTTAACGAAACAGATAAACGTGCCGAAGTTTACCTTCAAAGCGATGAAGTTTCAAAAGCAATCGGAAAAAAAGGTAACAACATCAAACTGGCAATGGAAATAACCGGTTATCAAATTGATGTATTCAGAGTTCTTGACGACGACGAAGAAGACATTGAGATGGAACAATTTTCAGATGAAATTGAAAGTTGGGTTATTGAAGAACTACACAAAATCGGTTTAGATACTGCAAAAAGCGTACTTGAACTTGGTTTTGATGAATTAGTAGCACGAACTGATCTGGAAGAAGAAACCGTAAGGGATATTTTAAACATTTTAGAAACTGAATTTAATCAGTAAAACATTTATTAAAAGAGATTTACAAGCATTACGCTGAAAATAAAATTTTTGTCTATTTATGGAACAAAAAAACACGCATAGAATTACAAAAGTTGCAAAAGAATTGGGAGTTGGAGTAAGTTCACTAATTGAATTTTTCTCAAAAAAAGGAATTTCTGGTTTAACACCAAACTCTAAAATTGACAACGATCAGTACGAAATGGCATTGAGTAAATTTGGAGATGCGAAACTCATCAAAGAAAAAATCAAGGAACAAAAAGAACTCGAAGCTCAAATAAGAAAGAACTCTGTTAGCCTTGATGAAAACGACGACGAAGAAAATCAAGAACAAAATGATTCTGAAAATGTTCAAAGACATGAAGAAGAAACTGTATTTGTTGTTGAAAAAAACGAACCGGTAGAAAACAAAATAAAAAAAGAAACTCTAAAAATAGAAGAGCAAAAAGAAAAGAAAAGACATATAGACGGCCCTAAGATTTTGGGCAAAATGGAACTGAATAACAATAAAAAAATAGAAAAGAAAAAAAGAGAAGAGAAAGTAGAGGATAAACAAGAAGAAAAAAACAATAAGAAAATAGAAGAAAAAGAAGAAGAACAGAAAAAAATAACAGTTATTCAAGAAGAAAACAAAAAAGAAATCACTGAGAAAAAGATTGAAGAAAAAGAACAGCCTCCTATTAAAAATGAAGAAAGTTATAAAAAAGAAGAAATCGAGAAAAAAAAGGATAAATTAGAAATTAAAGAAGAAAAAAAGGAAGTTGAAGAAATAGCAGAAGAAAAAAAGGAAATAAAAAAAGAAATTGTTGAAGAAAAACAAACGAAGATTTCTTCAGACAATGACAAAGAATCAGAAAACAAAATTGAAGAAAAAAATAACGAAACTTCTGAAATAATACTACAACCTGAAAAGAAAGAAGAAAGCAATAAATTAACAGGTCCTAAAGTAGTTGGAAAAATTGATCTGGATAAGATGAATTTAAAAACTAGACCCGACAGAAAATCAAAAAAAGAGAAAGAAGAAGAACGAAAGAAAAAACGTATTGAAAAAGATAAAACGAAAAAAGATGTTGTTAAGCCTCCAATAAAACAAACGGGAAAACCAACAGATAAACCTGTTACACCTGCGGCAAATAATGACAATAAAAGACACAAAAGAAAACGAATTGAGAAAGTTGAGATAAACAAAGAAGGTAGAATAATAAACAAAGAACGTAAAAAAGTAACAACAGCTCCTAAAACTCCTGTTGTTATAGACGAAAAAGATGTTCAAAAACAAGTTAGAGAAACCCTTCAAAAACTTGAACAAAGACAAAAAAGCAAAGCTTCTAAATTCAGACGCGAAAAAAGAAAAGAACATCATCAACGTATATCTGACGAATTTGACAAACAACAAGCTGACAATGAAATACTTAAAGTAACTGAATTCATAACAGTTAAAGAAATTTCAGACTTAATGAACGTTTCACCAAACGCTGTTATAGAAGTATGTTTCGATATAGGACAACCAGTTACAATAAATTATAGATTAGACGCTGAATTAATTAACCTAATTGCAGGTGAATTTGATTTTGCGGTAGAATTTGTTCAAAGTTCATTTGAAGAAGAAATTGAACTAGCTCTAAATAGTGAAGATAACCAAGTTGAACCTCGGCCACCAATTGTTACTGTAATGGGACACGTTGATCATGGTAAAACTTCTCTTCTTGACTATATTCGTAAAACAAATGTTGCCGAAGGTGAATCAGGAGGTATTACTCAGCATATTGGAGCTTATTCTGTTACACTTGAAGGAGACAAAAAAATTACTTTTATTGATACTCCGGGTCACGAAGCTTTTACAGCAATGCGCGCCAGAGGAACAAAAGTAACCGACATCGCAATTATTATTATAGCTGCTGACGATAGCATAATGCCTCAAACTGAGGAAGCTATCGACCACGCAAAAGCTGGGAATGTTCCTATGATTTTTGCTATCAATAAAATTGATAAACCAGGCGCTGATCCTGAAAAAATAAAACAACAACTTGCTGCAAAAAATATCCTTGTTGAATCTTGGGGCGGGAAATACGGTTCGGTTGAAATTTCAGCTAAAAAAGGAATTGGTATTGATGAATTACTTGAAAGAGTTGCACTTGAAGCTGAAATGCTTGAATTAAAAGCTGATTCTGATAGAAACGCTATTGGAACCGTTCTTGAAGCTAGACTAGACAAAGGGCGTGGTTATATTACAAATGTTATTGTTAGAACCGGAACCTTAAAATTAGGTGACATGGTTGTAGCCGGTGGCTATTACGGAAAAATAAAAGCATTATTTAACGAATTTAACAAGCGAACTAAAACTGTTGGACCTTCGGGAGCAATTCAAATTCTTGGACTAAATGGTGCACCTGAACCAGGAGAACCTATGGTTGTTATGGATTCTGATAAAGAAGCTCGCGAAAAAGCTGAACATCGTTTGCAAATTATTCGTGAAATGGAATTTAGAGCTCGTAAAAGACACTCGCTCGAAGAAATTAGCCGAAGATTTGCCGAAGGTGAAAAACTTGACCTTAATATTATTGTTAAAGCTGACGTTAAAGGTTCGGTTGATGCAATAACCGATCAATTAACTAAACTTTCTAACGAAGAAGTAAACGTAAATGTAGTTCGTAGTGCTGTTGGACAAATTTCTGACACCGATGTTATGTTAGCTGCTGCTTCTACTGCAATTACTATCGGATTTAATGTTCGTCCTTCTTTATCAGCCAGAAAAATCGCTGAAAACAAAGACGTTGAAATTAGATTATATTCAATTATTTACGACATTATCAACGATATCAAAGCTGCGGTTCACGGGATGTTGAAACCTGAAATGAAAGAAGAAATTATTGGTAGCGCAGAAGTTATGGATATTTTCAAAGTAACAAAAGTTGGAACAATTGCAGGAAGTATCGTTAGAGAAGGTAAAATTACAAGTTCAAGTCGAGTGAGACTAATACGTGACGGAATTGTAGTTTACACTGGAAACCTTAAATCGCTTAAACGTTTCAAAGACGATGCGAAAGAAGTATTGAAAGGTTTTGAATGTGGAATTGGTATTGATAATTTCAATGACATTAAACCAGGAGATTACGTTGAAGCATTCAAAGAATTTGAAGTTGAAAGAGAATTATAAAATCTCTACCAAATATATTAAAAGCCCTGTTTGTCAGGGCTTTTTTATGCAAAAAAAAAGCCTAAATTGACATCCCATAAACTAATTGTTTTATTTTGATTTCTTTTTTTTCTAAAATAAAAAAGTTCCTTTAACTTTGTAAAATAGCTTAATCAATAAGCACAATAAAAAAATCATAGAAACTTAAAACAGACTTTTAACTAAAAATACTATTAACTAATGAATTATATTGTTTATTAAAGAAAAAAGTTGTCCTTAATAAAGAAAAAGATAACACTAAAATTTTATAATTACAATTGGTTTTACCAGCTAAACAAACTTTATATGCTTTAACAACTTAAAAATCTATTAATATTTTTTTACGCTAATGAAAAACACCTATTTTAATTTAATTGAACAAAGTTACTACTTTCCTCAAGACGGTTTTGACTTAAAAGACGGCAATCTATCATTTCATGGAATATCTTTGAAATATTTAATTGAAAAACATGGAACTCCTTTCCGATTTATATATCTTCCCAAAATTGGAGACCAAATAAAAAAAGCCCGCAATCTGTTCAATAAAGCAATAAATCAAAACGGATACAAAGGGAAATATCATTATTGTTACTGCACTAAATGCAATCACTTTTATCATGTTGTAAATGAAGCCCTTAAACATAATGTGAATCTCGAAACGTCTTCTGCGTTTGATATTGATCTAATTTTAAATCTTTACCATGAAAATAAACTTAACACTGATACTATTATAATTCATAATGGATACAAAACTGACGAGTATTTGCTAAAAATAATTGGATTGCAAGAATTAGGTTTTAAAAATTCAATTATTGTTTTGGATAGTATTAGCGAACTAAATAGAATTAATAAAATAAAAACTAAACACAAAGTAAATATTGGTCTGAGAATGGCTATTAACGAAGAAGCTCAATCTTCTTATTATACTTCTCGTCTGGGAATCAGACACACCGAAATGCTCGACTTTTTTATAAATAATATAAAAAACAATAAAAATGTCACTCTAAAAATGATGCATTTTTTTGTTGATTCAGGCGTTAAAGACACTCTATACTATTGGGGTGAATTTCAAAAAGCATTAAAATTGTATATTGACTTAAAAAAAGAATGCGAAACTTTAAATTCATTTAATCTAGGTGGCGGATTTCCTATTCGTAATCATTTGGGTTTTGAATACAACTACGAATACATGATTAATGAAATTATTAACAATATCAAAGCAGCATGTGAAAAAGACAACATTCCTGAACCTGATATTTATACTGAATTTGGAAGATATACTGTAGGAGAATCAGGTGCAATTATTTTTGAAGTTCTTGAACAAAAACAACAAAATGACACAGAGGTTTGGTATGTTATAAACAACAGCCTGATGAATACAATTCCTGATGCTTGGTCAATACACGAAAAATTTATTTTATTACCTATTAATAAATGGGAAAACGAATATCATCGCGTGAATATTGGTGGAATAAGCTGCGATCACTCTGATTATTACAATTCAGAAGACTTAAATCAAGAGGTTCTTTTGCCTAAATATTCTCCCGAAGAAACCGAACCTTTGTATCTAGGTTTTTTCCATACAGGAGCATATCAGGATTCGATTAGTGGATACGGGGGCATAAAACACTGCCTTATTCCTTCTCCAAAACATGTTATTATCGATAGAGATGAAAAAGGTAATTTTTACGATTATGTTTACAGAGAAGAACAATCTGCACCTGAAATGTTTAAAATACTAGGATATAAAAAATTATGAAAACTTTTGGAGGAATAGAACAAGAATATGCTGAATTTAATTCGGCTTCAGTTTTGTTGCAATCAATACCTTACGATGGAACAAGTACTTGGGGAAAAGGAGCTGACGAAGCTTTTAGTTCATTTATCGAAGCATCTGAAAACATGGAGCTTTACGATATTGAAACCGATTCTGAAGTATACAAAAAAGGAGTTCATATTATACCCGAAATTACTGAAAATTCGTCGCCCGAAAAAGTGTTTGAAGTTGTTTACAAAAGCACAAAAGAACTGCTAAAAACTAATAAATTTTTAACTTTTTTTGGCGGAGAACATTCAATCAGTATTGGTATAATAAAAGCTTTTTACGAACATTTTGATAATATTACAATTCTTCAACTTGATGCTCACGCAGATTTAAGAGAAAGTTATTTAGGTTCAAAATACAATCACGCTTGTGCTGTACATGATGCTTCAAAAAATGCTAATTTAATTCAGGTTGGAATCAGAAGTATGGATACTTGCGAAAAAGAACATTTGAACAAAGAAAAATGCTTTTTTGCCGAAGAAATGTATGGAAAAACCGATTGGATTGAAAAGTCTTTGAGCCTGATGACTGAAAACGTATATTTAACAATTGATTTAGATGTTTTTGACCCGTCAATTATGCCGGCAACGGGAACACCTGAACCGGGTGGACTTGATTGGAACACAACAATTAAATATTTGCGTAGAGTTTTTGAGGAAAAAAATGTTCTTGGATTTGACATAGTTGAACTCGCTCCAATGAAAGGACACAAAGCACCAAATTTTTTGGTTTCAAAATTATATTACAAACTATTATCTTACAAATTTCATCTCTAAATGATAGAATGATTGAATGATTGAATGATTGAATAATAGAATTAAAAACTGATAATCAATAACAAATAACTAGTAACTATGAATTATTCATTATGCACTATGCACCATTCGCTGTCATTCACTATTAATTATTAACCATTAATTATAAATCTTTAACTAAATAAAATGGGACCTATTTCACAATTTATAACAGAACACTACAAACACTTTAATTCAGCAACAGTTGTTGATGCTGCAAAAGGATACGAAAAACAATTATTAGACGGCAATAAAATGATGATTACTCTTGCCGGAGCTATGAGTACTGCCGAACTTGGAAAATCTCTTGCCGAAATCATCAGGCAAGACAAAGTTCAAATTATTTCATGCACAGGTGCAAATCTTGAAGAAGATTTGATGAACCTTGTTGCTCATTCACATTACAAAAGAGTTCCAAATTACCGTGATTTAACTCCAACCGAAGAATTTGAACTTCTCGAAGGTGGATTAAACAGAGTTACAGACACTTGCATTCCCGAAGAAGAAGCTTTCAGACGTTTACAAAAACACATTTATCAGGAATGGAAAAACGCTGAAGAAAAAGGCGAAAGGTTTTTTCCTCATCAATACATGTACAAAATGTTGCTTTCTGGAGTTTTAGAACAATATTACGAAATTGACCCAAGAAACAGTTGGATGCTTGCAGCTGCCGAAAAAAATCTACCGATAATTGTTCCGGGTTGGGAAGATTCAACAATGGGAAATATTTTTGCATCGTATTGCATAAAAGGAGAACTTAAACCAAGTACAATGAAATCAGGTATTGAATATATGATGTTTTTGGCAAACTGGTACACCGAAAATTCTAAAGACAACGGAATAGGTTTCTTTCAAATTGGAGGCGGAATTGCAGGCGACTTTCCGATTTGTGTTGTTCCAATGCTTTATCAGGATTTGGAAAAAACCGACACTAAATTTTGGAGTTATTTCTGCCAAATTTCAGATTCTACAACCAGTTACGGATCTTATTCAGGTGCGGTTCCAAATGAAAAAATAACTTGGGGAAAGCTAGACATCGACACGCCAAAATACATAATAGAATCAGACGCAACCATTGTTGCTCCACTGATTTTTGCTTATTTACTTGGTTGGTAGTAACAAAAAAGCTCTGAATTTTCAGAGCTTTTTTCATAATTCACACCAAATTTCATATTTAGGAATGAGATTAGCCCATATTGAAACATTTTGAAAAAAAAAACGTAAATTTGCAAAAAAGAACTTATGGAAGTTACTATTAAAATAAATACTGAAAAAGAAGAAGCTAAATCATTAATTCAATATTTAAGGAGCTTATCTTTTGTGAAAATTGAAAACCCGGAAGAAGAAAATGAAGATACGGAAATTGAAACAGAAAATTTGATTAACTTAATGAAAGAATCTAAGAAATCCGGATATTTAACTTCAAAAGAAAAAAATAAATTACTTGAAAACATTTAGTAATGCGTGTCTTATTTACAAAAGATTTTGAAAAAGATTTCAAAAAACTTCCAATTCATATTAAAAGAAAAATAAAAGAAATAAATGAGTCTTTTGAGCTTGTTTCTAATTTTGATGATTATAACAATAATAATCTAGAGAAACTATCCACAAATGACAATTCTCTGCTTTATAGATACAAAATTGGAAATTACAGATTAGGATTATCTTTAGAAAATGACGAAGAAGGAGAGATTATTAGTTTTGAAGTAATTAAAACAAGAGGTGAGATTTACAAGTTTTTCCCACCATCGGACAAAAAACGCAAAAAATAAAAATCAATAATTCTTCCCATGTTTTTTTGCACGAGTTCTATTGTATGCAAGTTTTTGTTTTATGTGCCATTCAATGTCTATTCCGCGAGCTCCGCATAAATCCATCAATCTGATAAAAGTATCAGCTATTTCGTCTTCAAAAGTATCTTTGACATAAGTTTCAAAATTTGTCACATCAGAACTTTTTTCGCCAATGTCCCAATCTTCTTTCCAAACAACATTTTCGGGCACATTTGTAAATCTATCTTTTCGGTCAGCTTCCAGAGTTTCTGCAACTTCGCTGACAATAAGCATAAGCAAAGTGCCGGTTTCCCGTTCTTTATCCCAAAAACCTTTCTTTTTATTATCCTCAAAAACCATTTTTGAAGCTTTGTTTAAACCTTGTATTTCGTTCATTTTTAATTATATATGCCTTAATTATTAATAGTTAATTATCAATTAATATCGTTAATTTAAGGGAAAAAACGGAACGTACCTAACGGCACTTTTTTATTTGTTCTCTTTTAGTTCCGACTAAAGTTAGAACTTACAAACAGGTAGTCCCACTGGGACTTTTTTGAATGCTTAACTTAACGACATTGAATTGTCAATTGTTCATTTTAAATTGTTAATTATTCCCCATATTTCTGATTATAAACTTCTTGCAACATAAACATTTCGTCGCGATAGATTTTTGCATTTGCGTAATCGAGTTGTTTTGCTGCTTTTTCCATCTCTTTTTTTGCTTTTTCTATTGATTTTTGCAAATCGTGTTTAGTCATATATGCAACAACCGGATCGGCTGCAAAAGACTCATTATTAGCACCTTGCTGATAAGTGTGTGTTTTTTTATTTCCTTTACCAAAAACACTTTCATTGGATTTTATAATTTGTTGTGGCGTAATGTTATTTTCCTCATTATAAGTAATTTGTTTAGCTCTTCTGCGATTTGTTTCATCAATTGTAATCTGCATCGAATTTGTAATTTTATCACCATACATAATTACTCTACCGTTCAAATTACGAGCAGCTCTACCCGAAGTTTGAGTCAATGAACGTGCAGACCGTAGAAATCCTTCTTTATCCGCATCAAGAATTGCAACCAACGAAACTTCGGGTAAATCCAAGCCTTCGCGCAGAAGATTAACTCCAACAAGCACATCAATAATTCCTTCTCGCAGTTGTTCCATTATTTCAACACGTTTCATAGCTGTAATATCGGAGTGAATATATTGAGTTTTTATGTTGAGTTTTATTAAAAAAGCAGACAAATCTTCCGCCATTCTTTTAGTTAAAGTTGTAACTAAAGTACGCTCTTTTTTCTCAATTACTTTCTGAATTTCATCAATTAAATCATCAATTTGATTCAGTGTAGGACGTACTTCTATCGGCGGATCAATCAATCCTGTAGGGCGCACAACTTGCTCAACAATAACTCCTTCCGTTTTTTGTAATTCGTAATCGCCCGGAGTTGCACTCATACAAATTGATGTTGGAGTCATCATTTCAAATTCCTCAAATTTCAGAGGTCTGTTGTCTATTGCTGCCGGAAGTCGAAAACCATATTCAACCAAAGTTTTTTTACGGGAATTATCGCCACCGCTCATTCCTCTAATTTGTGGCAATGTAACGTGACTTTCATCAATAACAGCCAAAAAATTCTTCGGGAAATAGTCAATCAAGCAGAAAGGACGAGTACCTTCTGTTCTTCCGTCGAAATAACGGGAATAGTTCTCAACACCTGAACAATAGCCCAATTCCTGTAACATTTCCAAATCATAACTTACTCTGTCTTCAATTCTTTTTGCTTCAAGTTCTTTGCCTTGTTTGGTGAAAAATTCAATTTGTTTGCCTAAATCCAACCTAATTTGTTTAATTGCTTTTTCAAGTTTCGGACGAGTAGTCATAAAAATATTCGCAGGATAAATTCTGACTGAATCGTGTTTATTTAGGATATTGTTTGTAACAGGATCAAAAGAATAAATTTCTTCAATTTCATCGTCAAAAAACACTATTTTGTAGGCAGCATCGCCATAGGCCAGGAAAACGTCAACACTATCGCCTTTAACTCTGAATTTTCCGTGCTGAAAATTAATATCATCACGAGAATAAAGACTATCAACCAAAAAACGCAGAAAATTATTACGAGGGAAATTCTGCCCGGCTTTGATTTCAATGATGTTATTATGAAAATCTTCGGGATTTCCAATTCCGTACAAACACGAAACTGAAGAAACCACAATTACATCTCTCCTCCCTGACAATAAGGAAGTTGTAGTTCTTAACCTGAGTTTTTCAATTTCCTGATTAATTGCTAAATCTTTCTCAATATATTTATCTACTGTTGGCAAATAGGCTTCGGGTTGGTAATAATCATAATACGAAATAAAATATTCAACGGCATTATGTGGGAAAAAAGCTTTAAACTCGCCATAAAGTTGAGCAGCAAGAGTTTTATTGTGACTAAGAATTAAAGTAGGTCGATTTAGATTCTTGATAACATTAGCTATTGTATAAGTTTTTCCTGAACCGGTAACACCAAGAAGCACCTGAGTAGATTCATTTTGAAGCACACCTTCGGTAAGTTTTTCGATTGCTTGAGGTTGATCACCCGAAGGAGAATAATCAGATACAAGATAAAATTTTCCGTGTTCAAAATCGTCGGGTAGCATAAGTTCAGTTTAAAGTTAAGTAGTCAGTGTATTGTGAGATAGTGCATAGTGAAATAAGTGCATTGTTCATTATAAATTGTTCATTGTGCATCGTGCTTTGTTCATTGTTCAATGTAGTTAAGTTAAGGAAAAAAACGGAACGTACCTAACGGCACTTTTTTGTTTATTCTCTTTTAGTTCCGACTTACTTCGGAACTTATAAACAGATCGTCCCGCTGGGACTTTTATTATTGTTTACTTAACAACATTAATTGTGCATTGTGATGTTCAGTATAAATTGTCCATTTTCCTATGTGCATTGTGGATTGTTCGTTGTAAATTGTTCACTGTTAATTGTGCATTATAAATTGTTCATTGTGCATTATAAATTGTTCATTGTTCGTTATTTTTTTTGATTTTAATAATTCCATCGGCATCTTTTATCGTTATTTTAAGCCAATTAAGCATAATTTCATCTTGTTCTTCTTCGGATAATTGCCACTTAACGTTAGATTTTTTGAGTTTTTCGGTCAATTCATGCAAAATAATGGCAACAGAAACCGAAATATTAAAACTTTCAGTAAAACCGTACATGTTAATTTTCAGGTATTCGTCAGCATTTTCCATAACTAAATCAGTAATTCCGGGCATTTCCGAGCCAAAAACCAAAGCAAACTTGCCTTTTGTAACATCAAAGTCCTGAAGTTCAACGTCATTGGTATGTGGAGTTGTAGCAACAATTCTGTAACCTTGCTGTTTTAGTGAATTTATTGCTTGTAAAGTATTGTTCTTAGATTCGCTGTACTTATTAAGAGTCAGCCACTTAGAAGAACCAACTGCAACATCGGGATTGACTGAATATTTATTGTCATTTTCAATAATATGAACATCTTGAACCCCAAATAATTCGCAGGAACGCAAAACAGCACTGGCATTGTGAGGCTGGTAAATATCCTCTAAAACAACAGTCGCATATTTTGTTCTGTAAGCGATTATTTTTTCAAACTTAGCCAATCTTTCTTCGGTTACAAAAGGCTTCAGAATTTCAATTTCTTTTTTAATCATCTTTTCAAATTTAAGATGCAAAGATAAAAAATTTGTTCATTAGCCTGAATTATTCACATAATTCAGGAGTTATAACGTTAAATGTTTAAAGTTCATAAAGTTATTGAATTTTTTAGTTTTTTATTTAGCCCAAATTTGGGCTAAATAATATTAAATAAAAATCAACATAAACTTTTGACTTTCAACTTTATATACTTTCAACTCTACATTATTTGTGAATAATGTAGGTTAGCTAAATTCAAAGTTTATGGCGATTCAACAGCAATTCCGCAAGAAAATAAAGTATTTCATAAATTACTGAAATAAAAGAGCTAACAAAATTTGTATAAAAATATTTTTCTTGCTA
>JAFGUD010000352.1 GCA_016938685.1 Bacteroidales bacterium
ATTCTGAATCCGCTCCATCCGGATATACAAAAATGCAGGATTATCAGTTCTGAACCCTTTGTTTTTGATGAGCGAATTTTGAAATAGTAAGTGGCAGGTATTTTGAGATTCTGACTAATAATTCTGACATTACAGCGGAAGAAATTAAGTTTCTTTACAATAAACGATTGAGAATGAAATTACTGCAAAAAAAATGAAGCAATACTTTCAACTGCATTATTTTTATGGAAAAAATGGAAATGCATTTAAGATGGGCTTTTTGAGAATATGAAGTTTAGTAATTCCGACTTTATTGGGGTATTCACAGAAATTTAAAATTATTTTCAATCCTTGTTTTGCTGGATGTCGGTCTGGGAGGATTCGAACCTGCGACCCCCTGCCCCCAAAGCTTGCGATGTATTTTCCTTTAACAAAATAATGTTTTGATATTCAGAAGTTTAATTTCCTTTTATTTCATATATTTTCCTTTTTTCACTACTTTTGTTTACACCATGTTTAAACCAGAATCATTTAAAAAGCTAAATATGGGAGCAAGTGCCAAGGTAATTTTATTTAAGAGTAAAACATTTTCTGATGGAAAAAATCCTGTATTACTTCGTGTTACAATTAACCGTAAAGTTAAATACTACAATCTTGGAAATAATTTGAAATGCTATGTGAATCAATGGAATAAAGGTGATGGATAATTGAATAAAAAATTTCCAAATCACGAAAAAGCAAATAAAGAAATTTTTAAGGCACTTTCAAAGGCATCAGATGTCAAAATTGATTTAAAGGATAATGTACCCAATTATAACATATCAGATTTTGACAGAAGATTCAGTGAAAAAAAAGAGCGAATCTTTTTATTTGATTATTTCGATGAAATTATAGAACGTTATCAAAATGCAGGAAAAGCGGGTAATGCAGAAGTTTATAAAACAGCAAAAAGTAAATTCTTTAACTTTTTTCAGAAGGATGATAATGTTGAATTATCTGATATTTCAGTTAAGGTACTTAACCTTTTTATAGAAAAATCTTTAGGTACAGGATTAAAACCGAGTTCCATCGATAATTACCTTAGGACTTTGCGCGCACTTTATAACAAAGCAATAAAGGAAGAAGGATATGAGTATTACCCTTTCAGAAATTTCGATTGGTCAAAATTGAAGAATACATCTGCCAAAAGAGCTATTTCCAAAGAAGATATACTGAAAATAATAAACTACAAAGCAGAGCTAGGAACGAAAGAATTTAATACCATAAATATGTTTGGATTCATGTATCTGACTTATGGATTAAACTTTTCGGATTTGGCAAAAATTAAAACCACGAATATAATTCCTGTCGGTAAAAATCAGATACTGGAGTACAACCGAAGCAAGGCTGGAAAACTATACCAAATTCCGTTAAACGATAGAGCACAATCAATCTTGGATTATTATATGTCTCAAAATGTGGATACAGGCTATGTTTTCCCGGTCCTGCACCAAGAAATACAAATAACTTCGCAACAAATATAACCAGAATAAAAACCGCTTTGAAGGACTTCAATGAAAATCTGAAAAACATCAGTAGAAAATTAGACATAAAAAAAAAAGTAACTTCCTATGTTGCCCGGCACACTTTTGCTTCAGTTCTGGCTAAAGGAGGTGAAAATGTGCTCACCATTAGCGAAATGCTTGGACATTCTGATTTAAAAACTACTCAAATTTATCTTAAAGAACTTAACCACACTGAAAAAATTGAAGCTAGCAAGAAATTATTGTAGAAGATAATCTACAATTAGGACATCACAAGGAATCTGAAGCAATATAAGATAGACTATTACTAACTAATGATCAGCTTACTAAAATTTATCTGAATTTGAAGATATTTCGTTTGATGAGAAAAAAATCATTGAAATATAAATGTTTCAATAATCAATCATCATTAAAATTCAATTTTTTTAACATCCTCTGTTTGGAGATATTATAACATTTCAAATACTGATGTTTCGCTTAAGATTATATTTATTTCTCTTTATGGAAAATCATTTTTATTAAGGTCTGAATAATTTTTCCTAAAAAAATCATTAATAATTAGTTGCATAATAGCCTAATAATTAATAAATTTAATAAAGAACAATTGTGTTTTTTAATTGACTTTAA
>JAFGUD010000353.1 GCA_016938685.1 Bacteroidales bacterium
CGCTACGCTCCATTACATAAATGAAGCTCTCAAAGACTGGTATACTTTTGATGAATAATAGTGGTATACTTTTTATGAATAGTAACAGTAATATTTGTAATAGCACATCGACATAATTCCTTGCTTTTCTCATAGTCGAAATAAGATTGTGCGTATAACTTTGTGTAAATGCTTTCCGAGTTTCTATTAACAAATTCAATTTCAGCATATTCAACTTTGCCTGACTGAAAAACTTTTTTGAAAAACTTAGTAAATACTTGTTTTGATTTTTCTGCCAAGTATATAAATAACGAAGTTTTATTAAATGCCTGCATTGGCATTCCTAACAACTTGGCTGCCTGATTATTTAATTCGTAGATATTTCCTGTTTTGTTAAGCGTAAAATATGCTATCGGTGCATTTTTGTATAAGTCAAAATACTTGTTCTGTTCGGCTTGAAGTCTTTGAGTTGTATGCTGTAATTCTTGATTTTGCATTTCCAACTCAATTTGATGCACATTTAATTCTTCAACCAATTTTTCGACATCTTCATAAAATTTTTCAGGATTTTCAATACCCTTTTTCTTTAAAACCGTTTCCGCTTTTAATCTCAATTCAGTATATTTATCATCGGTTTTCATTTGTATCTTTTTGAATTACCTGTAACGGAAATGTATTGAAAACGTTGCGGGGCTTCACAAATGTTGATGTTTGCGACAAAGTTGAAAGTTTGCAATTTCGTTTAATTAATGCACTGCCCCGCAATGTTTTTCAATACAATGTTGTGTGCATTTATATTTCTTTTTTCAATTCATTTGTCTATATTCTTGTGGACTATATCCTGTTTTCTTTTTAAATATTTTGCTGAAATATTGCGGATAATCAAATCCTAAATTATATGCAATTTCCGATACGAATAACTCAGAATTCAACAATGTATTTTTTGCTTGTTCAATCAAATAATAATGGATATGTTCCTGAGTGTTTTTTCCTGTTTCTTTTTTTAACAAATCGCTAAGATAATTCGGCGATAAATTTAGTTTCTCTGCACAATATTTTACTGTGGGTAAACCTTGTTTTTGCAAATCTTCCGTTTGAAAATATTGTTTTAAAATACTTTCGAGTTTTGTAACAAAATCTTTATTGAAGTTTGTTCGTGTGATAAATTGACGGTCGTAATATCTTGTGCAATA
>JAFGUD010000048.1 GCA_016938685.1 Bacteroidales bacterium
AAGAAACAGATGAAACGAACATGTAAAAATAATTATTTCTCCACAAGGAAATGATTATTTTTTCGTGGAGTAACATCTGACAATAATGTAAAAATATAAAAGAAACAGATGAAAATAAACACAGCCGATTTTGTTAAAAGTTGTACTAATCTAAAAGATGCTCCTTCGGGGAAACCGGAATATGCATTTATTGGTCGCTCTAATGTTGGGAAATCATCTTTAATAAACATGCTTTTAGGTAGAAATAGTTTGGCTAAAATTTCTTCTAAACCCGGGAAAACTCAACTAATAAACTATTTTATAATCAACGAAGAATGGCATATTGTTGATTTGCCGGGCTACGGTTATGCCAAAACCAGCAAAAAAAACCGCGAATTATTTAGCGATATGATTAAACATTACATTTTCGAATCTGAAAATTTAATGACACTTTTTATTTTAATAGATTCCCGAATTCCGCCTCAAGAATCTGACTTGGATTTTATATACAATATGGGTGCAAATGGAATTCCAATTGTATTGGTTTTTACAAAAATAGATAAAATATCAAAAAACAAAGTAGCATCAACTGTTGCTGCGCTCAAAAGAAAATTATCAGAAAACTGGGAAGATTTTCCACCAATTTTTCTAACCTCAACAATTGACAAAACAGGGCAAAAAGAAATTTTGGACTTTATTCAGGAAACTAACGAATTGTATATTCCTTAAAAATCAGAAAATTGAGTTTATTCTTTTTCAAAATATATATATTTTCGTTTAAACTTGTACCAATGTGGCTATTGTACAGGTATTCGGATATTTTAAGCTTTTTAATGTATCATGTAATCAGCTACCGCAAAAAAGTTGTTTTTGATAATTTAAAGAACTCTTTTCCTGAAAAATCGGAGAAAGAAATAAAAAAAATCGCAAGAAAATTTTACAGAAATCTTTCAGATATGATTCTTGAAGGCATAAAAGGGTTCACTATCAGCAAAAAAAATGTAATGAAACGCAACAAGGTGATGGAAGTTGAACTTACAAAAAAATTATACGATCAAAATAAAAACATCATTTTTGCAGCCGGACATGCAGGAAATTGGGAATGGGGAGCCAGAACAAGTCCGTATCAATTATATCATAAAAGCATTGTTCTCTATAAACCACTAAAAAATAAAAAAATTGATGCCTATCTGAGAAAATTAAGAACAATGGATAATCTTGGATTATATCCCATTAAATCCACGGCAAGAGCTTTTTTAAATAACGACAAACCTTTTTCGGTAGTAATGTTAGGCGATCAAAATCCATCAAATAGAGGCAAAGCTATTTGGGTAAAATTTTTAAACCAACCTACTGCTTGTCTGCACGGAATAGAAGTTTATGCCAAAAAATTCGATATTCCGGTTATTTTTGCTGAATTCAGACGTGTAAAAAGAGGATATTATGAAACATATTTTGAAATAATTACCGAAAATCCAAGAGAATTAGAAGATGGTCAGATTACAAAAATATTTATGAACAAACTAGAAGAAAAAATTATTAAGCAACCTGAAATTTGGCTTTGGTCACACAAAAGATGGAAACATAAATTTAACCCTGAAAAAGAGACTATTATTGAATAAACTAAATATTACGACATATTGTTATATGTTATAATCAATTTAGGCAATAAAACAACTAAATACAACAAAATCAATCAATTAGTAATTATTTACTCAGAAATTTAACAACCTCTTAGCATTTATATATGTATTCCTCTATAAATATATTTTTGAACATATTTTTGAATTTTTATGTGGAATAATTTAACCCATTCAAAAAAAATTTATTCCTTTGTAGGAAACAAATCAAAAAAAACATTTAAACAATGGTAGTAGATATTTCAACAAAATTTGCCGGATTAGATCTTAAAAGTCCAATTATTGTAGGCAGTTCCGGTTTAACCGGTTCAACAAAACATTTCAAAGAGTTTGAACAAAACGGAGCAGGCGCAATAGTGTTAAAATCTCTTTTTGAAGAAGAGATAGTATTTGAATACAACAAAGTACTCGAAGAAGCAGAAAAATACGGATACGACCAAGAAAACATCGACTATTTTGACTTGAAAATCAAACAAGATAACCTAAACAAATACATTCAACTTATAAAAGACGCAAAAGACCAAGTTTCAATACCTGTTATTGCAAGCATTAACTGCGTTTCTACTTATGAATGGATTTATTTTACAAAAAAAATTGAAGAAGCCGGAGCTGATGCTCTTGAACTAAATATTTTCCTTCTTCCTAGCGATGCTAAAAAATCGAGCCAGGAAATTGAAGAAACTTATTTTGAAATAATCAAAAAAGTAAAATCAGAAGTTAAAATACCTTTGATTATAAAAATGTCAAGTTATTTTACTAACCTTGGTCAAATGATTCAAAAAGTTTCAAAATCGGGCATCAACGGTCTTGTACTTTTCAACAGATTTTACAGTCCTGATATTGATATTAACTCAAAACACATCACAGCTTCTAGTGTATTCAGTACTCCTACTGACATTACTATTCCTTTGCGTTGGGTAGCAATGTCTTCCGGAAAAGTTGATTGCTCTCTTGCTGCTTCAACAGGAGTTCATGATGGTGAAGGACTTATCAAAATGGTACTAGCCGGTGTAGATGCTGTAGAAATTGTTTCTACTTTGTACAAAAACGGTGCATCTCAAATCAAAGTAATGAACGACATGCTTATAAATTATCTAAAAGACCAAGATTTGGAATCTATTTCTCAAATAAAAGGACTTGTTAGTCAAAGAAGCGTAACTAATCCTGCTTTATTCGAAAGAGTTCAATTTATGAAATATTTCTCCGATAGAGAAGATATTATCTAATAATATTATTATTTTAAAATATTATTTTCTATAAAACGCAGCCATTTTTGTCTGCGTTTTATTTTTGCCTTAATAATCTTTTTTTATGTTAATATTTATTAAAATGGTATCCGAACATCTTCAACAAAACACTATCTTTGATGATTAAATGTTTTTATTAAAAAATGAAGCTAAAAAATGCATAAAACAATTCTATATTTATCTACAATACTTATTATTTTAGCATCTTGCAAAGATCAACAGACATTTAAAAAAACTGATGACGGACTTGAATATCTTTTTATTGAAGAAAATGACAACAACGAAAAACCAAGTTACGGAGATGCTCTTGTTTTAGACATGAAATTCTATTGGAATGATTCTTTGCTTTTCAATTCCCGTGAAATATCTATTGATTACAGATTATTGCTTTCCGAACCAAAACACGAAGGGAGTATTTACGAAGGGCTTGCTATGATGCACTTAGGCGATAGTGCTGTTTTCAAAATAGATGCTTTTAGCTTTTATAATAGTACAGCTGAAATTCCATCTCCCGATTGCATTAGAAAAGGTGATAGATTAATTTTTTGCGTTCGGCTTATTGATATTCAAACTCCGGATGAACTTCAAATAGAATACGACAGAATTAAAAGAATGAAGCTAAAAAATGAACAAGACCTTTTGAAAGATTATCTTAATTTTAATAACATTACAATCGAACCGGAAGAATCAGGAATTTATATTAACGAAATAAAAAAAGGTACAGGAAAATCACCCGAAATTGGCGATTCTGTAACTGTTCATTATGAAGGAGTTCTAATAAATAACGAACCTTTTGATTCTTCAATTAAAAGAGGAAAACCTTTTACTTTTGTTTTCGGCGACAAATCACTTATCAAAGGTTGGACAGAGGGAATTGGAAAAATGAAAGAAGGCGGAAAAGCCCAAATTATTATTCCATCGGAAATGGCTTACGGTGAAAATGGTGCAGGCGATGTTATTCCTCCCTATTCCACTGTTATTTTTGAAGTCCATCTAATAAAAGTCAAAAAAAACTAAGCAAATGAATATTTTATCTAAATACTTTTTACTTTTTGTTATGCTATTATTTTCTAGTTGTTTCTTTTTTCAAGAAGTAACGTACTTAACTCCTGATGACAACATTAAAAAAGCTAAAATTCAACCTCAGGAAGCTCTAAATATTGCTCAACCGTTTATTGAAGAACATGCAACTTATTTGTGGAAAGACAAAAGCCAGCTCAAAACACATATTGTAATGTGCGGAAAATATTACTATATAATGCAAACCGACTATCCTGCTAAAACAACCAGATATTACATGCAACCTGCTGTTAGAATAAATTCTAAAAACGGAGAATATAAATTTATTGAACGCAAATAAAGAAAAAATGACAAAATTATCTTCAATTACCGAGTTTCTTGCGCCAAAAAAAATGGCTTTAATTGGTTTTTCAAGGAATCCTCAAAAAACAAGCAGAGCAATTTACAAAGAATTGTCACAAAAAGGATTTGAATTTTATCCTGTTAATCCAAATTCCGATGAAATTGACGGAATAAAATGCTACAAATCAATTTCTGAGTTACCAACCGATGTTGACCGTGCTTATATTGTCACTCCCAAGGTTGAAACAAAAAAAGTATTAGAAGAATTATACGAAAAAGGAATAAAAAAAGCTTGGATTCATATTTCCACTGACACTCCGGAAGCTGTTGAATATGCGAACAAAAACGACTTTGAACTCATCTATAAAAGATGTGTTTTTATGTTTGCAGAACCTGTAACTTCTGTACACTCGTTTCATAGATTCTTTGTGAAATTATTTGGGAAATATCCTAAATGATCTAATTATTTTGAAAATGCATAATTCCCCTCTATTTTATTCATTTTTTTTAATTGAAACAATATCGGATTGTCAAATTTACTGAACTCTCCAACTCTTCTTATACACAAAAAAGGCTCAAACATCTAAAATACCAAATAATCTCATAAAAACATTAGTTAATTTATTTTTATATTACCCGATTCAAAAACTTAACAAATTGCCACACTTGGCATAAAACAGGCGTTTTTGCATAATTTTTTAAATATTTTAGAAAAAT
>JAFGUD010000049.1 GCA_016938685.1 Bacteroidales bacterium
ATTACAGGATATGAAAAACGTCCTATACTATACAGGATTTATACAAGTTTTCTTTTTGTTTTGCAATCAAAAAACTGTTATAATAACATGTTAGGTATTAAAGTAAATATCGGAGATAAAATGACAAAACCCTTGGTTTTATGTATTCTGGATGGTGTTGGTTTAAGCAAAGAAAAATTGCATAATGCAGTTGTAATGGCAAAAATGCCCTTTTTTAAAGGGTTATTTGAAAAATATCCTAATTCCAGATTGGATGCCAGCGGCCCAGCAGTTGGCTTGCCTGATAATATTATGGGCAATTCCGAGGTTGGACATATAACAATTGGTTCTGGCCGTATTGTTAATCAATTTTTACGTAGATTTCAGCTTGAAAACTGGGATAAAAATCAAAATTTGCATAATTTTATTAACAATATTAATAAATCCGGCGGAATTGTACATTTGATAGGAATGATGTCCGATGGACGTGTTCATTCCGATATAAATGATATTATTACAATCGCCAAAAAAGTTTTGAATTCCGGATTAAAAATTTGCATTCATTTTATATCTGATGGTCGCGATACTTTGTCGCAATCTGCAAAAAATTATATTAATTTGATAAAAAAAGATTTTAGTACAGAAATCGAATCTGGTCAGGCTTTTTTTGGAACTCTATCTGGTCGTTACTATGCTATGGACAGAAATCAAAATATGGAACGCACCGATTTGGCTTTTGATGCAATTGCAAATACTAAATCCCAATATTATGCGGATTCAATTGATAATGCTTTACAGATGGCGTATGATCGTGGCGAAACAGATGAATTTGTTAAACCAACTGTAATTTCTGGCGCTGTTTCAATCACAGAAAAAGATGGTATTTTATTTGGAAATTATCGCAGTGATCGTGCCAGACAGATTTTACGTAAACTGATAAATGTTCATGCATATATGTTGTGTTTTTCACAATATGGCGAAGGTTTGGATGAATCATGCCCTGCACTGTTGCCGGATATTCAAATAAAAGGTACATTGGGTCAGATTTTGGCCGAAAATGGTAAGAGCCAGTTGCGTATAGCAGAAACGGAAAAATACAATCATGTAACATATTTTTTTGATGCAGAAAAAAACATAGATTTTAACAATGAAGAAAAAGTTTTAATTCCATCACCAAACGTTTCAACTTTTGATTTAAAACCGGAAATGTCAGCACCAGAAATAACCAATGAACTGTTACCCAGATTACCGAATTTTGATGTCGTGATTTTGAATTATGCAAATGGTGATATGGTTGGTCATACTGGAATAGAATCCGCTGCGATATCCGCAATGGAATGTTTGGATAAACAGTTATCTGAATTGGTGCCAGCGGTTTTGAAACTCGGGGGTACGATTTTAATAACAGCTGATCATGGAAACGCGGAAAAAATGTGGGATGATTTAGATAATGTTCCTTGGACTGCACATACCACAAATCCGGTTCCATTTATTGTTGTATCTGATAAAAAACATATTGTTCGCGATGGCGGACTATCGGATATTGCTCCAACTATGTTAAAATTATTAAATCTGTCTCAGCCGTCTGATATGACAGGACATAGTTTAATTGATTAAAAAATCCCGATTAGAATCGGGATTAAATTTTTCTTTTTGATTTAAAAAATTCTTTCAGCATTATTGCGGATTGTTCTTCGTATTTTGGTAATTGTTGTACAAATGGTTTCCAAAGATGTTTGTCTGTTTCAAATATTTTTGAATTATGAAAAATTCCACCACCTTTTTCATCCATAGCTGCAAAATATATATTTTTTATTCTTGCATAAGAAATAGCTGTAGCACACATTGCACATGGTTCCAATGTCACATAAATTTCACAGTTATCCAAAAATTTTGCAGCCAGTTTTTTACAGGCTTTGTTAATTGCATCTATTTCTGCGTGCAGTGTTGGGTTTTTATTTAATTGAACTTTGTTTCGACCGCGCGCAATTATTTTCCCATCACAAACAATGACTGCACCAATTGGCACATCATCATGTTTGGCGGCTTTGTTTGCACAAATAAAAGCTTGTTTCATAAAATCCATAGTTTATACTTTAACCCATGAATTCAAAATTGCAAATTATTTCCGGAAAATGGCGTGGAAGAAAATTGAACATACCCGTTGATGCGCGACCAACACAAAACCGTGCGCGTATTGCTTTGTTCAACATGTTGGAATCATTGGAAATTCTTCCAAATAATGTTTGGGACGCTTTTGCTGGAAGTGGTGTGTTTGGAATAGAATGTTTATCCAGATATGATTCAAATGTGATTTTTACCGATAAATCACAAGAATCAATAAAAACAATTCAATCAAATTTGAAAAACATAGTTGGCAAATTTTCTGTTGAAAAGACAAACGCAATGGATGTTATTAAAAAATACGGTTCTCATTCAGATTTGATTTTTATTGATCCCCCATATTCTGAAAATGAATTGGGAATGGGCTTTGTACAGCGACTTTTTAGTATTGTAAATACGGGTACAATTTTGATTTGGGAAATTGAAAACGACAAATTTAAAAAAATTCCAGACGGTTGGGATGTTTTGCGCGATAAAAAATATGGTCGAGCCAGATTTTTAATTTTAAAAAAAGCTTGATTTTTCGATTGTTTTAATAAATAATGACAGCCGCCGACACCCTTGGAGGTCGGATTAGTTTATTAAAAAAGGATAAAAAATGTCTATTAAATTAAACG
>JAFGUD010000354.1 GCA_016938685.1 Bacteroidales bacterium
ACGGAGAGATTCGAACTCTCGACCCAATGATTAAAAGTCATTTGCTCTACCGACTGAGCTACGTCTCCTGATGGGAACGTTGAAAAATGAAACAAGTTCTTTTTTCAACAGTTCGGCGTGGATTTTTACACTTTTATAATCAAATGTCAACCTTTTTTTATACGACATTGCGTTTTATAAATAATAAAAACAATGGGTAATGACAATATATATTTCAACATATTGATTTTTTGTCAAAAAAGCACTATAATTATATGGTTGGAATATAAAACTAAAATGGCAATGAAATTAAATGATTTTCTACTGGCGTATTATAAGCAACTGCACTTTAACAGTATGCCTGTTGAAACACGTGCATCATTTATTGCCGCAGAGAAAAATAACCAGTTAACAAAAGAAATGTTGGTCTGGGTAAATGGTAAAGATGAAGATCCAATAACTGGTGCACCTAAGATTTCTCCGCTGATCCCAGAAGATCGCAAAGAATGGTCACAAACCATGGTAAATAACAATTTACCAAACGCCGAAACCGAACTATCACAAAGCGATTGGGGTAAACTGTTTCATATATTCCAGAGCACCCTGCGTGCTATGAATGCCAACAAAAAAGCATTTGCTGAAAAAGACAAAGTGAATGCCTTCATGTCTGAATATTTTGGTGATGGAAAAATATTCAATGTTGGTAACTTAGATGAAAAATCTATTTCTGCTGCAGAAAAAATGTCTGAATTTTTATCTGAAAATGATAATGAAATGGGGTACAAGATTTTTAATATCTTAGCCGCAGCAGACAATAAAACATTTGAAACAAAAAGCGATTTTAATCAGTTTTTAAAAGATTTGAAAGATGGTAAATATAAAACTGATGTTAAAATACGAAATAAACTGGAACGTCTATCACAAATAATTTCTGGAAATTGGGATTTATTTGAAAGCAAAGGTGTAAATTTTTCAACTGGCAATGCATTTACGATAGAAGATGCTGATCAAATTGCAAATAATCTGACAGAAGATGAAAATTTAAATTCATATAAAATTAGACAGTTCAAACGCGATTATAATGATATCTTGAATACATTGTACAAGACATCGGATGTTCTGGAAGTATTTTCACAATATGATAATGAAAAAATTTCTGGACCATTAAAAAAAGCCCGCGAAAAAGTAAATTATGATGTACCAGAAAGTGATAATTATCTGGCACCAAAACGTGATGATGAATTAACAATATCACAAAGTATTTCTAAATGGTTTGGTGAAACATATACGGATTGTTTGAAAAAATATACCAGCCTGCGCGGCGACAGAATGTTTGTTTCAAAAGATGCAAATCTTATAATCAAAGCATTAGACAAAGCAAAAATTAAACCAACCGATGGTTTAGACAAAGTTCTGTCTGAGTCGGAAAATATAAAAAAGAATTTACCACCTGTCACCCGCAAAAATTTTGAATACTTTACCAAAATTATGGGTGAATTAAAATCAACTATGCCAAAGGCATTTGCTGGAGCCATGAGTAATGGTCGTCAATTACGTGCATTGGTATCTGAGATGATTATATCGGCTGTTTCAAATGGTAAAGTAGAAGAAGCAAAAGTCGCAATGGAAGTATTATCAGTTATTAAATATGGATATACAACTAGTAAAATCATGGACGTATTGCGTAATGAAAACTTTGTTCTATTTTCCGATCAAAATCTTTCTTGGAATAAAGGTAATGATGCGCTTAAATTTGTTACTACTGCTTTGGATAAAACCGTAAAAACTGCGTTTATGGGTATTGGGTATGGAATAACAATAACAAAAAATACTATTCAACGTTCACGCAGTTCTTTTAATGGTAATATTAAACCATTAGAAAAATCTCAGAAAAAATGGAACGATTTGCATTCTGATAAATTAAAATCATTAGAAGAAAGAAAAAATCAGACTATTTCCGATAAAGAAAAACGTGAAAATCTTTTAGTGAATTTAAATAAACGATATGACGGTATCAAGGATTTATATGAATCTTATGAAGACATAAAAACCAAGATTGATGAAATAAATCAATATATTGAAATTACAAATAATGAAATTGATGAATTAGAACTTTATATTAAAAACATTCAGAAAGACCCAACTTATATCGCCTTGGACGATACAGAAAAAATCAATATTTTGATGGAAAAGAATTCAGAATTAAATAACTTACGTGACGATATTTTTAGTTTAAGAAAACATAAATCCGATTTGGAAGAAAATTATAATAATTTAACTGAGGAAGTTAACAACAACAAGCGTCCGTATGAATATTTTGCTGCTGCTAGCAAAAGTGTAGCCGAGATGGATGAGCAGATTAAACGATATGACGAAGCAACCACAAAATGGAATGATAAAGATAAAAATATGTATCATGAGTTAATGGCACATTGGGATTTCTTGGAATCTGGCAAAACA
>JAFGUD010000355.1 GCA_016938685.1 Bacteroidales bacterium
AAAATATTGTGTTATTCACGTTCGTTTTCAATTTCATGTTCAAGGGCTTTTTTAACAAGCTGATTCAAACTGATTCCTTTTGATACTGCTTTTTGATATACTTTTTGATGGAGCTTACTGCCAATTCGAATGTTAAAAGAACCATGAAACACTTTTTTTAATGGTTTTCCTTCTTTTTCGCAATCAGAAATATGCAGGTCCACTACTTCTTTAAATGCCGTTTCGAGCTCGTCAACTGAGGTACCTTCGAATGTTACAAGGTCTTCAATTCCCTCCAGCTTACCAAAAAACACCCTGTCATTGGGACTAAAATTTACCGAGCCAATAAATCCTTTGTATTTCAATATGTTTTTCATAACAATTTCCTTTTTTTTAATTCGTCTTCAATTAAATCTAACTGGTAGCGTTTTAAAATATTACCAGGATGTGGTTTGTGAAGTTTTATTTTATGTTCTGTTTTTTCATTTGTAAAAACTACTCTGGAACCAGCCCCCTGAATTTGTTTATAATCAAAGTTTTTAAGCATTGTAACAAGTTCATTGTAACTAAAGTCTTTAGGTTTTGTTTTAAATCGAGCTATTAGTTTTTCAATTTTACTCATAATGCAAATATACAAAATGCAACTAAATATTAGTTGCAAACGGTTGGTTAAATACTATTGAAAGCTGAATTTAACTTTTCTTTTTTTGAATTAACGGAAATATCAAGATACCGTTTTAAGGTTCTTTCCCTGGTTATTCCGGTAATCGACTTAATCATTTCAATGTCAAGTCCTCGTTCATACGCTAAGGAAATGAATGTTTTTCTGGATGTGTGTGCCGTAATCAATTCATGTTTAGGAAAGAACTCCTTTTTTACCTCGTTTTTAATAAATGTTTTATATTCAGTAGGTGTGTTAATTCCGGCAAGCTCACAACAATCTTTTACATAATCGTTTAGTTTCTGGTTGCTTAATTTTGGAAGTAGTTTGTATTGTTCCGGGTAACGCTCGATTATTGATTGGAGCCCTTGAAAAATAGGTATTGTAACCTCCTTATTTGTTTTCTGTGTTGTGGTTTTTAATGTGCTGTTTGAGATATTGTCTTTTGTAAGTAATGCTAAGTCAATGTATCGTAACCCGGTTAGGCACCCAAAACAAAAGAAATCCCGTGCTTTCCTGAGTTTTTCATTTTCAAATTTGAAGTTTATTAAATCCTGCAGCTCTTCCCAGGTTAATGAAACAATGGTTATTTCTTTTTC
>JAFGUD010000356.1 GCA_016938685.1 Bacteroidales bacterium
TATTTCAATATAGAAATAAATAATAAAAATCATTTTTTTTGAATTATTTTTTTAAAGTTTCTATTTATTGAATTTTTGCAGAAGAGCCTTTTTACTTATTGAACGGTCTCCAAATGAAATTAAGGGGTAAGAGGGTTATTTTGTATTTGTATTCACTGCTCAATGGTTAAATTTTCGAAATGTTTATAAGTCTTGTAATTATTTCTATATGTATTAAGTTTACAAAAGAGGTTTTATTGATTAAATATTGTTAATCAATTAATATCATAAACCGAGGTAGTACAACAATGATTATGCAAAAAGAATTCATCGAGAAACTCAAAATTTTTGGTCTTAACAGTTATGAAGCAAAAATTTGGGTTGCCTTGTTATCTCGAGGCGTCTCCAGTGCAGGGGAATTATCAGATATTTCTAATGTTCCACGATCACGGAGCTATGATGTTTTAGAATCTTTAGAAAAAAAAGGTTTTATTGTAATGAAAATTGGAAAACCAATAAAATACATTGCAGTACCTCCAAATGAAGTTCTAGAACGTGTTAAAGGAAAAATAAAAGAAGATGCTGATGCACAAGCAAGAAATTTAGAAAATCTAAGAGAAAGTGATGTTTTAGGAGAATTATCTTCTCTTCATAATAAAGGCGTAGAACTTGTTGAACCAACAGAACTAACTGCTAGTTTTAGGGGACGAAACAAAGTGTATGAACAAATTCTTTTAATGTTAAAAGAAGCAGAAGAAGAATTTATTTTAGTATCAACTGAAGAAGGTTTAGTTCGAAAATTAGATTTCTTATCACGAGCATTCAAAAAAGCACACGAAAGAGGAGTTAAAATAAAAATTGCGGCTCCAATAACTAAGAAAGAAACAAAAGAAGCAATAAAATTAATTGAAGATTTTGCAGAAGTTCGAAAAGTTAAAGATTTAAGAGCTCGATTTGCAATTGCTGATGGAGAAGAAATTGCATTCTTATTATTTGATGATGATGCAGTACATCCAACATATGATGTTGGCGTGTGGGTTAATACTCCTTTTTTTGCAAGCGCAGTACAACAATTATTTGATCTTGCATGGAATGAATTAGAAATTGTTGTTAAAGTTCAAAATTAATTTTTTCTTTTTTACTTTTTTTATTAATATATACTCCTGTTATCTTTTTAAATTAGAACTTCTTTCTATATATTTATGACCTCTTGGCTTAAAATAGTTGGAACAAATCACATATCTAAAGATTCTATTGATGAAATAAAATCTGTTTTTCTAGATTATAAACCTGATGTTATTGCTGTTGAATTAGATAAAGGTCGTCTTGATGGTTTATTATATGAAGAAAATAATCCTAATAAAAAACAAAGCATGAATTTTTCATCCATAAGAAAAGTGGGTGTGAAAGGGTTTTTATTTTTATTTTTTGGAAAATTGATGCAGCAAAAAATGGGAAAGCTTGTTGGAATGAAACCAGGAAGTGAAATGTTATTTGCAGTTAAGTTAGCTAAAAATAATAATTTAAATTTGGCGCTTATTGATAGACCAATAACAATAACAATCAAACGACTTTTTAAAAATTTAACATTCAAAGAAAAAATGCGTTTTTTAGGTGATCTGGTTTTTGCACCTTTTAAACAAAAACAAGCCAAAGAGCTTCAAGAAAAAACAGGCCTTGACAAAAGATCGATGAGTTCTTTATTCTCTAAAGTTCCTGACTCTGAATTAATTGATAAGTTGATGTTTGCATTAAAAGGACGTTATCCAACTTTTTATACTGTGTTGGTTGATGAGCGGAATCATTATATGGCAAGAAAATTAGTTATTCTTCACAAAAAAAATCCAAATCAGAAATTTTTAGTTGTTGTTGGAGCAGGTCATGCTAAAGAAATGATTGAACTTGTAAAACACTATTCTTTTGCTATTGAATTGGTTTAATTCTTTATAAATAATTTCTATAAGAAATGCAGGGGTGAGGGTTGCCAAATTGAAGCTCTGAAAACCGCTTTTAACGATGTTTTATTTTTTAGATTTATATATGGAGATGAAATCAAGGTATGTGTTGTTTTTAAATGTTTTCTTTTTAAATGTTTATAAATGGAAAAACGAACATTTATAAATAAGCTTTGATTTAGATGGTTTATAAAGAGGCTTGGGTTTGAACGACTCGAATCTTAGAGTCACATTATTTGGGGGGAAAATAAATGGCTGAAAGTCTAGAAGAATTAAAAAAAGGACTCGATGTAAAAATCGTAAATATTGTTGTTTCAACAAGTCTTGAACACGATATTCCGCTTGAGAAAATGGCGGCAACA
>JAFGUD010000357.1 GCA_016938685.1 Bacteroidales bacterium
GATTTATCTCATAAAAGTTCTAGTGCAAAGTTTAAAGCAATTGATTTATTTGCTGGTATAGGTGGAATTCGTCTTGGTTTTGCAAATACTTTTAGATAGAAATTAGATTTTTTACGTTCATTCAGCAATCAAGAGTAAGACCTATACTTTTTACCTAATACATTCATTAAAGTTAAATATTGTAAGAGTTTTAAGGAAATAAAACAAGTATGAAACAATCTGGAAATAAACATATAAATTATGAAATATTAAACCTCATAGGATATGGACTTTCAAAGTTTAATAATGATTTTATTAAAGAATTTGTATTCACAACAAAAACAGCTTTTTATGAATATTGTGTTTCTAATCATATTGCTGAATCCGTTGGAACTGTAAAAAATAGAATGGATTTATTTGATCATTTTTTCCCTGATAATGGACGAAAAGGTTGGTGGCAAAAAGGTGATGCCTATATTCATAGAAAAATTTTAATAGATAATCTATTTGGGCTTGAAAACGTTAATGGATATGCCAATATTGTCAAGTTATATATGAAAGAAAACTATGCAATTGAAGATATTTCAATTAGTATAAAACCAATCATTCAATCAAGGTTTAAAAAACTTCAAGAAACAGGTTTAGAAGCAGAAATTTATTTTATGAACAATTTTAATACAATAGACATATTCAACACAGGAACTTTAGAGGATGCACGTTTATTTGGTGATGGATATGATTTTCAAGTAAATGTAAATCACGCCACTTATTTGGCAGAAGTCAAGGGTATTCGTGAGAAAAAAGGCAAATTTAGACTTACAGAAAAAGAATATAAAAAAGCTTTAGAATATCAAAACAATTATATTGTTACACTTGTTTTAAATATGAATGATTTGCCTACTATTTTAACTATTGAAAATCCAATTAAAAATCTAAATTTTGAAGAAAAAATCATATTTTCAAAAGCAACTAAAGAATACCATTTAAAGGATGAAATATGTTAACATTAGAGCATAAAATTAAATATTTTGAAAAATATTTGTTAAACAATGATAGTTGCATGGCAAATGAATTACATCTTTATTTTTTCGAACTTGAGAATGGAAAATTTGATTTTTTAAATGAGTTAAACTCTACACATGAAATAGAAAATAGAATTGATTATATAGTTAGAATGATGCTAAAGCACGACCATGAAGATGGACTTTATAACATAATTGAAAATTATATAAATTAGTTTTTAGAAGAAAAGCAGTCCATTATATTTTAAAAAAACTAGATTATTTTCCCAACTAAAACTTGAAAACTCAGGTTTTGATTTTGTTAAATTTGATAGCGAGACATACGAAATCAACTTTGCAACTATTGGAAGTTATGAAAATTTTATAAATACAAAGATTGATGACTAAGAGTTTTTTTCATAGTATGTAACTTTACATGCCATGATTATTTATATATCCCACCTCTAAAGCCTATATCTTCGATGATGGCTTCAATGATGATTTCAGTATCGATAACTTGAATAATAATTCTGATAGTGCTTTTTCTAATCCTATAGTAATTTCCAGAATACCCTTGAAGATATTTATAATCAACATTTTGTTCGATGTTATAAAATCTACTTTTGACAAATTTAATGACTAATGCATCAACTTCTTTTTCTGTCAGTTTATCAGTGTGTTTGTCTAGAAATTTTTTTGATTTTTTGAGATAGGTAAGTTTGAACTCTTTTTTCATCTAGATTTCAATTGAAACAGTTTTTGAGTGAGATACTTCCAAATCCTCTTGGGATCTCTGTGCTAGCATCTCTTTGATTTGAGCCTCTTCAAACATA
>JAFGUD010000358.1 GCA_016938685.1 Bacteroidales bacterium
AATGTTTCTGTATTCCTTATTTTTTATCGTGAAATTTATTCCATTTACCTCATCAATAAGCCCGGGCATGGTGAGTCCGATTCCATAGATTTTCTCCTCATCTATGTTATACTTCTCTATTAAGTCGGTGGCTGTTTGATAAATCTTTTCTGCAAGGTCATCGTCATCAATGGTAGCGTCAAAATAAACGATTGGTGTTACATGCTGATTATTCCCGTTGTACAAGGTAATCTTTCCGTTGTAGCGCCCAAGTTCACATGCAATTACAAAAACTGAATCTTTGCGTAATCCGAATAAAGTTGGTTTCCTACCGCCGTTTGACGTTCCAACTCCGCGAACTTCAACCAAATTTTGCTCGATAAGTTCATTTAAAGTAGCAAGTGCAGTTGGCAGACTTACTCCAATTCCTGCACGTACTGCGGCACCTGACAACTCTCCGTGTTTATACAGGAGATTCAGTATCATTTTCTTTTGCCGGAACTTCTTTAACTCCCCGCCAACAAGTTTTGCTCCCTTTTTCTTTCCTGCACTTAAAACCATTCCTTTTTTCTAAAAAAATGTTAACGCAAGTTAAAATAATTTTTACGTAAAAAACAAATAATTATTAAAATATTTTACAAAGTATCACTTCTTAAATAAATTAATAATGGAAAACATATGTTTTTTTCAAAAATTTAAAAAGGAAGAACGTTATATTATAAAAATCAAATCACCAAACAGACAGTATTTTTCACTTCATCCTGATTTCAAAAACAGGATAAAGAAAAAGCAGCCTGAAATTCAAGCTGCTTTTAAACATATTTTAACAACGAAAAAAGATTAGTATCCCACAACATTTTGGAAACTTGTGTAAAATATCGGCTTCCAGGACAACAACTGCGCTGTAATATATCCTGTTGGTTTGGCGGCCGAAATGCCATTGCCGATATTTCCCGTTTATATCTTTCAGCACAAAAATATCACCATTGCCTACCGGAAACCAATCCGGCAGGTGTGCCCTGCTGTACGACTACTCAAACAGCACCATATAATTAGCAAACCAGTTTGAAAGTTTTCTTAAAAAAACGGGAATAGTAAAAGAAAAATTTTAAAATATTTTTTTGTACAACCGCCCGACCAAACACTAGAAACAAATTTTGTGTTCCTGTAATTCCTAAAAATATTATCTAAAATCCACTACCATTCACCCCATCCTAAAAAATAGATCTCATCAAAAAGGTGGAACAAAACCTCACAAATCAAAAATTGACCAATCGGTCATTTTTAACATTTATTTAACATACAAACTATTGTGCAATTTAAAAAGCTGTCTTATTTTTGACCAACCGTTCAGTCAAAATAATAAGAAACAATAAAAATTAAATATCATGTCTCCTCGAAGTGCGAAACAATTTGACGATATCAGAAAACAGAAAAAAGAACTGATCATGGAAACAGCGCTGGAACTTTTTGCAGAAAACGGGTTTCACGCTACTTCCATGA
>JAFGUD010000359.1 GCA_016938685.1 Bacteroidales bacterium
ATGTTTTCTTTTTTCTTGTCCATTTTCATTTTTGTGCGGTGTTAAATTTACACTATTTGTGTAAACCTATATCAGGACAAGTCACATCTAATTTCCTGTTATTCCGTTTATAAATGTATCTACAAAACCTAAAATCTTTTTCAGGATTTGGTCGCCTAATTTCTTACGCTGTAATACCGATGGTTTTTCTCCTTCAATCAATTCGAGTATTTCATCTCGCAAAGGTTCTCTTTCTGCGAACAAATAATTTTCAATCAATTTTTGGGTTTTTTCTTCTGATAGATTTTCTTCTTTAACCAGCTTCTCAAAAGCCTTTTGTTGTTCAATTGTCCAGAACTTATCAAACTCTTGTGGAATATCGTCTTCATCCTTTATTTCAGGTAAATTCTCTAAAATAAATTTCTCTATCAATTCTCGTTTGCTTCTTAAATTGGCTTCTGAATTTAAAAGGTTGAAAATCTCTTTCTCCGTTTGTTCTACATCTTTTTTGGTGTTCGCTTTCAATTTGATAAGCAACTGAATAATGTAGTTTACATTAATTTCGTCACGATGAATTAACTCTAATTCAAAGTCCACATCTTCCAAAATCGAAACTTTCTCTTTTTGATGGTCGCTTTTAACTTTATCGTAGAGGTCAAGATATTTGCTTTTGTAATCTTCAAAAAGTTGCTCGTTCATTGCCAGGTCTTCCCATTTGAAGTCAGCAAATGCAGTGAGAATATTTTTAACACGCATTATATTTCTAAATGCCTGTATAAATTTCAATTCATCGTCTTCAGTTTTTAAGTCGTTTACGCTGTTTACCGTTGGCGTTATTTTAAGCAACTCTATAAAAGCTTCATTGAATTTCTTTACATATTCTTCGTATGGTTTCATTATAATTACCTCAATCGCTTCTTTGTTGCTGAATAAGGTAATGGCTTCGTCTGTTGCTTTTTTCAGGTTGCGAAAAACCACAATATTGCCTTGTGATTTCTGCTCGTTTAAAATTCGGTTTGTCCGAGAATAGGCTTGA
>JAFGUD010000360.1 GCA_016938685.1 Bacteroidales bacterium
ATGTTTTCTTTTTTCTTGTCCATTTTCATTTTTGTGCGGTGTTAAATTTACACTATTTGTGTAAACCTATATCAGGACAAGTCAAAGTGAATCAATAAAGTCTTTAATATTGTCCCAAGTCCAAACCCTTGTATTTACACCTTCTAAATCGGTTCTGTCGTCTGAGTATGCCCAAATTCCTCTAATTTTCCTACCTTCTTCTTTGGCACATTGAATTTCCCATTTTTGTCCGCTTGATTTCAACGAATTCTTACTTACTAAAGCAATTACACCGTCTGAACGCTTAATTCTTGTTCTTACTCTATCTTTCCAATCTTTGTCGTATGGTTCTTTCACCGACATGTCAATGTACTCAAATGGTGATTTTGTGTGTAATGATTGACCTTTCAACAAGTCTCTTTGTTTTTCATCTTCTATTGCAAATGCAATAAATACTACTTTTTTGTCTGCCATAACTTTATGAATTTAATGATTACAAATAGGTATTAATTGATAAAGCAAATAACCTAAATAAATAAGCTGTAAAAAACCAACTATCACAATGAAAAACCTGAAATAGGTTATTACTTTAGTTTCGGTTCTTGTATTCGGTTCATATTTGATTTCCTCTGTAAGAATTTTCCATTCGTCCTCAAACATATTTGTTCGTAATTGCTTCTCAATTTTATCAATAACTTTAAATTTACCTGTGTTTAGTTTTCCGTAAGAATCAATCAACCGCTCCCAAAAAAATGAAACTGCCAATGATAAAACTGTAAGTACAAACATCCCTATCATTGCTGTAATTGTAAAACCAAATGTTTTACCGAGAACGAAACCTACAGATAAAATTGATGAAGTAATTGTAAAGAAAAGATTATTAACCTTCATGCGACTTTCAGTTACCTTCTCTGTAGAACTTACCATCATTTTATATTGCTCAAATTTCAATTTTCTGTCATCTTCGTAGGTTTTAGCCAGGTATTTAAAACTCTGTTCAGCATTATCAAATACCTGAAATCCTTGGCAAAATAGAATTGAATCTTCTGTTATTTCATTTAATTTTATACCAACGATTTGTTTGTTCAGTTGTTTTGCTTTTGCATATTCCCATTTTAACTGGTCGCTTTTAAATGTTTCTTTGCCAATTGCAAATACTACAAAATCCGATTCATTCATTTTGCTCTCAACAATACTTTTCCAATTTTCGGAATGTTCGGTTTCACGAAGAATTGCAATAGCATTATCGGAAGTTTTAAGTAAATCTGTAATAAGCGATTCTACTTCCAATTTTTCAATTGTTCTATTACAAATAAATAGTTTCATTATATCTTTTTAATTATGTTAGCCAAATTATCCCACGACCAAGTGATTATCTTTTTTCCTCTTAATTCGGGTGGGATTGCTCCTTGGTCATTTTTTTTAATATGCATTCCAATAACTGGAATACCTTCTTCTTTTGCACATTTTATTTCCCATCTTGCACCGCCTGAATGCCAAGTGTTTTTGCTCAAAAGAACTATCATCCCATCACATGATTTTATTTTAGTGCGACACTTTTGTTTCCATATTTTTTCGTCCCACGGTTGTTTAACAGACATATCAACA
>JAFGUD010000361.1 GCA_016938685.1 Bacteroidales bacterium
CAGATGGTGAATTACGTTCAGATGTTCCATATGCTGGAATTTTGGATGGAAATATTTATTGGGAAAATATAGAAGTAAAAGACGATGGAACTTTGACAAATGTTGATGATTATATAACTGCTTCTGATACAGAATTATCAGATACTGAAAAAAATAAAGTTGAAACAGAATTGTCAGCTTTGGAAAAAAATATTAATAGTGCAATAAAAACAGTTGAAGCCGACCCAACTGTTCAATATTGTATGACCGGACGTCAAGTTCAAGGTATGAATAATTTGAAAATTGGAAAGGAAGGGCAGGCACGTTTTCCAAAATTGACAGATCAAGTACGTTTAGTTATTGCAAATTCAGCTTTGAAAACAGTAAAAGCAAACTATTATAAAAAATATGATGAATTGTCCAAGAAAATTTTAGAAGATTACAAGGTAGTTGCTGATCGTGTCGATGCTTTGGAAAATCAGGACAAAAAAGATGCACATCGTGATGCAGCAAGAAAGGCATGTATAAGCATGGTTAATGTAAGTGTTATTTCTAATAATTCTTCGATTAATAATTCCAGAAGTTCACTAGAAAACACTCTTATAAGTTTGACAAACGGATGGGCAATGCCATTCATGTCTGTAAACTCTACGAATGTAACATATGATGCTGATCAGATTTCAAAATTACAAATGGTAGGTTCAAAACAATACAGTTCTTTGAGAGAAAAACAAATGATAACATCTACATTTAATTGGGAAACATTGAATTGTCACAAATGCATACGTTCTCAAAGATGTACAAATGTTAAAAATCCATTATTTGGATCAAAATATTGTAAGAGTTGGAGTGCCGAAACCGAGAGTTGTACAGATACACAATTCTAGAAATAAAAACGCGTCAAATAGACGCGTTTTTAACTGAAGTTTTATTTTACAAAAAAATATAATAAAAATTATTGTCTACTATAGTAGACAATATAAACCGTATATATTTTAATCATTTTATTTTTTAGAATAATATTAAATTTTTTAATAAATTTCAAAATATAGTTTTTTTATTTTATACAATTACAAATAATTTATGATTTGTTATTATATAATTAGATATCTGTCAGGTTATTAAATATTTTTACTCCGCGCGATTCCCATTCTTCGATTCGGTTTTTCAAATCCATAATATTTTTTTCACCCAAATATATTGCAGGTAAAGCATTATGTTTTTCAGCCGCTTTTATTGCTTCGATAACAGGTGATATTTTTTGTTTACCAGATGCAAACCAACTTTCTTCATCTGCAATCCAAAAATCCGAATCAGTATGCTCGGCGATTGCCATGTTTTTTGCTATTACAATATTGCCGTCCATTACCGGTTCGTAATTTTTACCTTTCAGGTATTTTAATAATTCTGATTCGTGAAAGATATTTGTTTGTCCTGAAACATTATTATTAAATTCTGAAAAATTTATTTCTTTGAATACAGGAACAGAAGATTTATTTGTATCATCAAAGTTTTCCGTAGCCATAAAATCGAAACTGTCAGGTAACGGCAAACTAGGTTCTTGTGAATGTTGTAAATTCGGTTCGTCTTTTTTTATATTTATATCTTTTATATCAAAAGTCGATTCGGGTCTGAAATTTATTTTTTGTCGCACGCGTAAAAATGGGCCTTTTAATTCCGTTGGAATTCTGTCTGGCAGATCAACAATTTCTTCCTCTGGTTTTTTTTCTTCTTTCTCTTCTTTTTTTTCTACTTCTTTCTTCTTGAATAAATTTAATTCAAATAAAGGTTTCTTTGTTCTTATTATGATGGCAGTTGTCGCTAAGTACAAAGGCAGAGCAGAATACATTATCAAACCAAAAGTAAATCCAACAAATCCGTGTAACTTAGAATTTAATAATATTCGCCACTGATAC
>JAFGUD010000362.1 GCA_016938685.1 Bacteroidales bacterium
ACCCTAAAAGGCTAAAAAATATAAATCATTTCAAGGAACTATTATATTTCGGCACTATTGCCGCTTAAATTTTTAACGAACTATTGTATATTTAAAACTAAGCTTTATTCATAAGTTAATAAATGCTTTTTTTATTTGGCAAAAAGAATGTGAATTTTGTGGTTTTTCCTTGTTCGCTGGATACGGTTAAATTTCCGCTGTGCATTTCAATAAATTCTTTGCAAAGAATAAGTCCTAATCCTGAACCTTTTTCATTGTTTGTGCCGGGAGTAGAAAAAAACTCATCGTTGTTAAATAACTTTTCCATATCAGATTTTTCAATTCCAATTCCACTGTTTTTAATTGAAAATTCAATTTCTTTTTCGTTTTTTAAAGCAACAATGTTTATTTTACCGCCTACGGGTGTATATTTAATAGCATTAGAAACAAGATTTCTAATTACTGTTTCAATCATTTGTTTGTCGGCAAAAACAAAAAGATCTGACTCGAAAGCAGTTTTTACAATTAGGTTTTTATTAACAATATTTGCAGTAAGTAGCTCTAAAATATTAGTTGTTATTTCGGAGATGTTTATTAGTTTAGGAGAAAATTTTAATTTTCCGGTTTGAATTCTTGACCAATCCAAAAGGTTATTTAATAATTCAAAACTTTTTTGAGCCGAAGAGAAAAGAGCTGAACTATAATTTATCAATTCTGGGTCATTTTTTTCAGAAGCTTTGTTTAATATTAGTTCAGAAAATCCCAGAATTGCATTGAAAGGGCTACGCAAGTCATGTGCAATAATGGAGAAAAATTTATCCTTGGTTAAGTTTAATTCTCTAAGTAGCTTTTCGCTTTGTTTAAGAGCTGTTTCTTTTTTTATTCTGTCTGTAATATCAATAGTAACTCCGTAGAGTTTTTTAGAACCGTCTTTATTAACAACCTTTCCGGTTGAAGAAAACCAAGCTTCATCACCGTTTGATTTAATTATTTCGTAATCAATTGATTGCTTTGTGTTGATGTTTTTTATTCCTTTTTCTATTGTTCCCATTATTTGAGGAATGTACTCAGGTTTTACATAACTGAAATACTTGTTCCAATCATTGTTTATTGTACCTTTGGGCAATATTAAAAGATCATCTGCAACATCAGAAATATAGGTGTTTATAAGTTCGTTGGAGTTGGATACTTCTGCTTTCCAGAGTATATTCGGAACATTTGAGGAAATAATATCAATTTCGTTTAAACTATCTCTATATGCTCTGTCAGATTCTATTCTTTCTGAAATATCAATAATAACTAATAAAAATAAATTTCCGGATTTGAATTTTAGAAGTGTTGGAAATGCTTCAACTGTTTTTAAGTCTCCGTTTGCTAATTTATGGACAAATTGAAATTGGTGAGATTTTTGGGATATTACTTGTTGTATTTTTTCTTCAATTTCAGATAAAGGAATTGTGTTTATCTGATCTATAGTCATTGATTTAATATTGTCGTATCCATAAAATTTTTGTGCAGCAATATTTGCATCGATAATTTTTTTCGATTTTGGGTCAATAATTAGCATAACTAATTTGCCGTCCTGAAAAAGAGTTTTAAATCTTTCTTCACTTTCTCTAAGTTCTGTGTTTGTAGTGTTTATGCTAGTTATATCGGTAGCAAATCTGGAAATAATTATTTCATTACCAATAGACCTTTTGTTAATAAATTGGTCGTGAAGCCAAGTCCATTTTCCTTTTTTTGTTTTTATTCTGTATTTTAGGTAATATTCGCCTTCGTCAGAAAAAAGTTTTATGGCATTTGTAATTTCCTTTGATTCGTCCGGGTGGATTGAATTTTCCCAAATAGAAGGATTTTGGATTAATTCTGAGGAAGAATAGCCCAAAATGTCTTTTACTCCATTTGACCAAAAAACACCGCCTCTTAAATTAGAATATTCGTAAAAAATGTAAGGCGAATTACAAACGAAATTCTCAAATTTTTCTTTTTCTTCAAATAATTTCTTGTTTTCTTTTTCAAGAGCAATAATTTGACTTTTTAGTTCTTTTATGGATTTGTTTTCCAAAGCAGAGGGGGTTTAGGAAAGTTCAATGATAATAAAAAAAAATGAGAATAGCAAATATAAATCTGGTTTAAACAAAGAAAGACACACAATAATGTATGCCTTTCAAAAAGAAACTTCTCTAACCTTAAAAAAAATCTTTTATACAATTTCAATCAATAAGTAGTTTTTAGATACTACTTGATTTTCTTTTACATGAATAATTTTAATTTTTCCATCAATAGGAGCTTTTACTCTATTTCTCATTTTCATAGCTTCTAAAATAAGAATACAGTCTCCTTTTTTTACGCTTTTACCGGATTTAAAATAGATTTCTCTAATAGTTCCCGGAATAAAAGCATAAATTTTTTTTAAATCTTCTTTTTCCCATTTTGGAGCTTCAATGAATTTTTTACAAAGTCGTGTCTTGTAAATCTCTCCATTAACGAAAAATTCTTTATAGTCTTCTGTTGGCATAATTGTAGTTTTTATCTCTAAAATGGTGGTATACCATGTTTTCTATCGGGTTTAGGTTCGCATTTGTTTTTAGAAACATCAATAGCATGAACAAGAAATTTTCTTGTTTCATTAGGCGTAATTACAGCGTCAATGTAGCCTTTTCCTGCTGCAACATAAGGATTTGCAAACTTCAGTTTGTATTCTTCAATTTTTTCCTGTCTCATTTTTTCAGGATCTGCTGCTTCTTCAATTTCTTTGCGGAAAATAATATTTGCAGCTCCTTCGGGACCCATTACTGCTATTTCTGCATTAGGCCATGCAAAAACAAAGTCTGCTCCTAAGTGTTTTGAATTCATTGCAATGTATCCTCCACCATAAGCTTTTCTTAGAATAACTGTGATTTTGGGCACTGTTGCTTCGCTGTATGCATATAAAACTTTTGCGCCGTGTCTTATAACTCCTGCATGTTCCTGGTCGATACCCGGAAGATAACCCGGAAGGTCAACCAAAGTAACAACGGGAATATTAAAAGCATCGCAAAAACGAATAAATCTTGCTGATTTGTCAGAAGAATCAACATCTAATACTCCTGCAAGTACGTCCGGCTGATTTGCGACATAACCAACGCTTTCTCCATCAATTCTGGCAAAACCGACAACAATGTTTCTAGCCCACATTTCCTGTACTTCAAGAAATTCAGAGTCGTCAGAAATAGCTCTTATTACATCTCTAATATCGTAAGGTTCTTTGGGGTCAGAAGGTATAATTGAATCTAAATTATAGGTTTGTTTTGGAGCTTTTGATTCAAAAGGCAAAGGTCTTCTAGTGTTATTCCAAGGAATAAAAGTTACTAATTTTTTGATTTGGTCAAAGCATTCTTTTTCAGAATTTGAGAAAAAGTGAGCGTTCCCTGTTATTTCAGAGTGAACTTTTGCTCCACCTAATTCTTCCATTGAAATTTCTTCGCCAAGAACAGTTTTGATTACTTGTGGTCCTGTTATAAACATTTTTGAAATATTGTCAACAACAAAAACAAAATCGGTAAGAGCTGGTGAATAAACGGCTCCACCTGCACAAGGACCAAGAATTACAGAGATTTGAGGAATTACTCCTGATGCTTTTGTATTACGATAAAAAATTTCACCATAACCGGCAAGAGAATTTACTCCTTCTTGCACTCTTGCACCACCTGAATCATTAATGCCAATTAAAGGAATTCTCATTTTAATGGCATGATCCATTATTTTGGTGATTTTTTTTGCGTGCATGTAGCCTAACGAACCTCCTGCAACAGTAAAATCCTGAGCGTAAATACATACTGGTTTCCCGGATATTTTACCGGTTCCGGTAATTACTCCGTCTCCCGGAAGTTCTTTTTTTTCCATCCCGAAATCTTTCGCGGCATGTTCTATAAAAAGATCGTATTCTTGGAAAGTCTCATCGTCCAGAAGTTCTAATATTCTTTGACGAGCTGTGAGTTTACCCATAGCAATCTGTTTTTCAACAGCTTTCTCTCCGCCTCCTTCTTCTAATTTCTTTCTTTTGCTGAATAAATCTCCTACAATATCTTTAATACCCATAGCATAAAATTTTTCATTTTATTATTGGACAAAACTATGTGCATATTTAAGTTTAACAAATGATAATTATCATATTTGTTGTGAAATTGATTAGAATTGTTATTTTTGAAAAGTTGAAAATTACTGAAAATGCGTAAGTTAACGATTGCAATACCTGTTTATAACAGCGAAAATACAATTTCAAATTTAGTTGATAAACTAATTGAAGAATTGACCGGATTTCAATTAGAGATTATTCTTGTAAATGATTGTTCCAAAGACAATAGCAAGAAAGTTTGTGTTGATTTGCAAGAAAAATATTCTGAAATTGTTAAGTTTTATTCTCTGGCAAAAAATGTTGGAGAACACAATGCTGTTATGGCTGCTTTGAATAATTCTACCGGCGATTACACAATTATTATAGATGATGATTTTCAAAATCCTGTTAGTGAAGTCAAGAAATTGGCTGAATATTCATTTTCAAACGATTTTGACGTAATTTATACTTTTTATGATCAAAAAAAGCATTCTTTTTTCAGGAATCTTGGCAGTAGGTTTAATGATAGAATAGCAAATTGGCTTTTGCGAAAACCGAAATCTCTTTATTTGAGCAGTTTTAAGTCAATTAGTAAATTTATTGTAGCCGAAATAATAAAGTATGATTTGCCTTATCCTTATATTGATGGTTTGATTTTACGCACAACGTCAAATATTGGCAAAATGAAAGTTGAACATTCAAAACGTCAACTTGGAAAATCTCAATATACATTAGTTAAATTGGTTGGGCTTTGGTTGAGTATGGTAACTAATTTTTCAATCAAACCACTACGTTTTGCAACAATACTTGGATTTGTGTTTTCAATTGTAGGATTTTTGATTGCCATAGCCGGTATTTTAATGAAATTGTTAGACCCAACAGTCCCAATGGGATATGCTTCTTTGCTTGTTTCTGTAGCAATTTTGGGCGGGATTCAGCTTATAGCAATCGGAATGGTTGGAGAGTATATCGGGCGCACATTTTTGTCGATAAATAAAGCTCCACAATTTGTTATTAAAGAAAGATTTGAAAAAAAGCCGGAATAAACCGGCTTTTTTTTTAGAAAACTACTCTAACGTAACAGTCATTTCAGGCATTACCATTTGCCATGCTGTAGGCTCAGGAAAACCTAAGTCATCGCCACCAAAATATCCGTCATTTGACTTGTCTTCAAATTGCCAGCAATTATTTACATTAAAATCTAAAATGATGTTTTCTTCGTCATTATCAACAAGAGTGAACGGAATTTCGCACCAATAAACAGGATGTGGAGCCGAAGTCATAAAATCAACATCGCCAAAAGGTCCATAATTTGCCGCATTTTTTCCTGCAAAATCCAACCAGGAAACGCCATCACTTGCTATTGTATATGCATCAGCTCTTGGGCTAATTGGAGTCATGTCTGGAATTACGCCATTGCCAAGTAACCAACCAACTTCTAAGTTGCTTTCGTCTATTTGAGTCATGTCACCGGGTTGATGAAGTCCGGCTTCTGTTTCTGCATCGTCTGAAAGATAAATTCTTATATTTCTTTCTTCAACAGCAGTGCTTGAAGCAATGTTTAATTTCATCTGTAAATAGTAGATTTCAATTTTAATAGAAGAATATTCTCCATCGGGAACATCGGTTCCTTGCATAAGAGAATGTGTTGTTGCAACATCTGTAAAATCAAAAACAAGAGATTGACTCAAATTATCTTCTTCAAAAATAAGAAAATCCGGTGTTTCGTTTTTCCCAACAAGTGTTACACTTTTTAGAGCTACAAAATAGTTTTCAGGAGTTTGATAAGTCATGTCAATTAAGTTACCTTTTGTGTCAGCAGAAGTAAAGTTTACTCTGAGCTTAACATCCTCAATGTTTTTAAACGAATATTTGTTACAGTTGCTCATCAAAACAACAAATAGCGCAAATAACGCTAATCTTAAAATAGTTTTCATAGTAAAAATAGTTTTATGAGTTATTTTATTTATTTGAGTATAAAGTTAAGAAAAAAAACACAATTGATTTGATGTTAAAAAGCAAAAAATAAAGTATTAAAAAAGTTGTTTTTTTGTCATAAAATCAACGGCGAAAGCACCATTCTTTGTAATGTCAAAACAGCTAATGTTTTGATTTTTACATTGTTCTTCCCATTTTTCAGTACGCCAATATTTGTTTGTTCCGTCAAAAATTATTTCTTTAAAATCAACTAATTCAATAAGTTCAGGGATTTCTATATATGCATTTTTTGATAAAATTACGTAGTCAACTTCAATCTTTTGAGGAGCATAATTGTTTAATAATTCACTATTTTCAAGCAAGAGGAATTTTATGTTTCCAATTGCAAAAAAATTATTATTAAAACGTAATAAATTAGAGTTATATTTTATTTTGTTCAATGAATCTAAGTCAAAAACAGTTGGTTCGGGAGATTTTGTTTTTATCCAGTAAGGTTTTGCAGAATAATTAAAGTTTGAGATTTCAGAAGTATCAGTAATAACGATGTTTTCATCTCCTTTTAAGACGTTTAAAAGTAATGCTTCTTTGGTGTTGAAAATTATAAGTTGGTTTGACGTTTTAATTTTATAATTGTCAATAATGTTTAAACTAAGATAAAATATTGAGGAAATTAGGAATAAATATATAAGATTTTTCCTGTTATAAATCCAAAAAAGGAAAAAACTAATAATAATTGCATATAAAATAAATATTTGAATCCCGGAAATAGATATTCCTTGAGTTGTAGAATAGGGAATTTTATCAATAAAGTTAACCCCTAAAATAAGAGTTTTCATTGACAATTTTAAAAGGAAAGAGAAAAAACCTGCAAAAAACGGAACAATAGTGGCGATAATTAAAAGTAAAACAGCAAGATACAAGATAATACTCGCCAAAGGAATTACCAGAATATTTGTTAAAAAGAAATAATTTGGGAATTGATGAAAATAGTATAACCCTATTGGCATTGTTCCAATTTGAGCAGCAATAGATACGCTTGTAAGTGCCCAAATTTTATCAGGAAGCCATTTTTGAAAAAGAAAAAGTTTGTAAATATATGGTTGAAAAAAAACTATTGAAAGTACGGCAGCATAAGAAAGTTGAAAACCAACAGAAAGAAGATTTAAAGGGTTGAAAAACAAAAGAATAACAGCCGATGCAAAAATTATATTATATGTAGAGGTCGCCCTTTGAAGCAGTTTTCCTATTACGAAAAGAGAAAACATAAGAGCAGAACGGCTAACCGATGGAGAAAGCCCTGCAATTGCTGCAAAAATCCAAAGACTAAGAATAATTATAACCGCACGAATAATTCTCAATTTTTTATTTTTATCCATGAATTTCAGCATTGTGGTTAGAATAAGAAAAATTATTCCAACGTGCAAACCCGAAACAGCAAGAATATGCATTGCTCCTGTATTAGCAAACATTTGGCGGGTTTCTTTGTCTATTTCGTCTCGGTAGCCAAGAGTCAAAGCAGAAAGAACTGCAAATTCCTGATCCTGAAAGCCTTCGTTTCGGTAGATTTCAAGAAGATTATTTCTCAAATTTAGAGCAGATCTAATGAAAAAATTTCCTAGTTTATGCTCAAGAATAATAAATTCTCCTTTTTTAGAATAAGAAGTTGCAAATATTCCCTTGTTTTGCATAAAAGCTTTGTAGTTAAATTCGGCAGGATTTCCGGCGTTTGTTATTTCGTTCAAATATCCCTGAAAAACAATTCTGTCGCCGTATTGGAATGATTCAGAAACAGAGTCTTTTTGAAAATAAACAACCGATTTAGTGCTGAAATTTTTCCATTCGGTAGAGTCTTTGTAAGCTTCAACATCTACAACACATTGTATTGTTTTCGTTTTTTCTTGAGGAGGTTCAATTATTATTCCTTCGAAAACATATTCAGCAGAATTGTCTATTTTAGGGGTCTCAGCTTTATTAATATTTACAGTGTATATTCCTGTAAGAAAGATAAATAAATAAGCAGAAAACCCAAAAAGAGAAGGTTTTTGTTTGCTTAGTTTTTTGTTAATGTAAATAGTTGCAAAAAGTGATAAAATTATTGCAACAATAATAAAATCACCATTAAAGGGTATTAAAATTGAGAATAGAATCCCGGCAGCAAAAGGCGGGAAAATAGCAATAAACGGATTTTTGACAAAGTCCATTATTATTCATTTACATTTCTCTGAAGTAGTTGTTCTCTTCTTTTTTTGTCGCCGATAACTGTTCTGTAATCTGCGCTGTATCGTCCGTTAGCCATTGCTTTTAGCTTATTTCTAAGCAGAACTTTTTTCACTTTAGGAACTCTGTCGGTAAAAACGGTTCCATAAGTATGGTCGTATTCATGTTGAAGTACACGTGCAGGATATCCGGTTAAAACTTCATCGTGATATTCCATGTTTTCGTCGTAATATTGTATATGTACAGTATCGTGGCGAAGAATTTCTTCTCTAAGTCCGGGTAAGCTCAAACAACCTTCGTTCATACTAATAACTTCGCCGGAATATTCAACTATTTTAGCATTTATAAAAACTTTTTTGAAGTCAATTAAAGAAGGTTCGTCTTCTCCGAGAGGCGATAAATCAATCACGAAAAGTTTAAGAGATTTGCCGATTTGTGGAGCAGCTAAACCAACGCCTTCAGAGGTATTCATGGTTTCAAACATGTCGGCAATAAGTTTTTCAAGTTCGGGTGTTTTTTCAATAGGCAGATCTTTTCCTTCTTCTCTTAATACGTCTGTTCCTATAACATAAATTGGATATACCATTTCAAATAAAAATTAAAAATTAACAATAAGCAATTAAACTGCGCTGTAGTATGCGGCGAGTTGATGTTTTACAGTCAAAAATTTGTGATAATAATAAAAATCGGGGGCAAAAATACTAAAAAATCCAATTATCTTCTTCATTTTTTACCAGATAAATAGAATCTACTCTGTCAAATTTGCGTTGGATAGGGCTAAGAATACTCTCATGTTTGCCTATAACAAGGATTCCGTCTTCTGTAAGATTTTCATAAAAAAAATTGAAAACTTTATCCTGTAAATCGTGGTCAAAATAAATAAGTACATTTCTGCACATAATCATATTAAATTTTATCCCAAAAATATTTCCGTCTTTTATTAGATTATGTTTTACAAAAACAGGTTTTTCAACCAAAAAACTTTTTACTTTTACAATACCCCTTCTTTTATTGACGTCAAGGTATTCTTCGGGGTTAAATTTTGGGAAATCAGACATTGATTGTGTGAAATTATCCCAATATTCATCAAAATCGTGAATTCTATATTTTCCGCTTCGGGCTGTTTCTAATACATCTTCGTTTAGGTCTGAGCCATACAATTTTGTTTTATGAAACATTCCCATTTCGTACAAAAGCATTAACATTGAATAAACCTCTTGGCCGGTTGAACAACCTGCATGCCAAATGTTTATGCTTTCTAATTTAGAAAATTTTTCTCTAATAATAGGAATAAGGGTTTTCCAGAGAGAAGGAGTTCTGAAAGGTTCGGTAGTATTTACAGTAATTTCTTTGACAACTGTTTCAAGAAATTTTCTGTTTTTATCCATTTTCTTTATAAGTTCTTCAATGTCTGTGTGATTATCAGACAAAATCTTTTCAAGTCTTCGGGTAAAAGATTTTAAAGAATATCCTGAGAAATCGTATTCGGATATTTTTTTTGTTTCATTTATGAAAAATTCAACTTTTTCTTGCGTTAATTCCATTAAATCAGTTGATTATATGCTTGTGTATCAAAAGAAAATTTATATAAAAGTAAACAAATTAATTCATTCAAAAAAAAAACAGTAATAAATTATAAATTTAAAATATTATCATTTTCGTCTATGTCAGGAATATCAGATTTTCCTAATTGTATTTTTATCGGTTTATTTTCAAGTGATATATTTGTTTTGTATTTGTTTGAGTTTTCCCAGCAACCAATATTTTGTTCAAAAATTTTAATATCACCGTCAGAAAGTGTAATTTCTAAATAAATTGGAAGTGGCATTCCTCCTTTATTTTCTATTGTAATGTTTAATTCGTTTTTGCTGTATTTAGCTTCTGTTATAGCCAGATTTGCTTCAACAAATTCAAAAAAGTAAGGTTTCCAAAACCAAGATAAATCTTTTCCGGTTACATCTTCAAAAGTATAGAAAAAGTCGTAAGGATAAGGATGTTTATGTGCCCACCTTTTAGTATATTCTTGTAATCCGGCAAAAAATAAGCTGTCACCAAGATAATTATATAATTGCAATAACGCAAAAGAAGACCTGTCGTAGGCTATTACTCTGTATGACCAAAAGTCTTTGAAAATACTTGTTGGAACCATTAGTGGCAAGTCGGTATAACCGTTGGCTACTCTTTTATAATTTGTCGAAATTTGTTTTTCGCTGTTGCAATCAGGCGATAAAATGTCAACTACAAGCCTTGGGAAAAAACTTATTAGTCCTTCGTCCATCCATGCGTATCTGGTTTCGTTACTACCTGTGAAAAAGGGGAAGTAACTATGCCCGATTTCGTGGGCGGTAACGTAATAATCAGAACAAAGTTTTCCTGTTGCAGATTCGTTAACCATCATTGGATATTCCATTCCGCCACCTCCCTGAAAAACAGTCATTGCTGGATAAGGATAAGGGATAGCCGGAAGTTTGAAGGAATAAACTTCAATAATGTCTCTGGTAAATTTAGCAAGTTGATGAAAATTTTCGGTAGAATCTGCATACACTCCGCTTATAAATATTTTTTCTTGATTAGGCAAAAGAAGGCTAACTCCGTCCCAATTGTGTTTGTCGGAAGTAGAGAATGAAAAATCAGGGACTTGTAAAGCTTTAAAATGCCAGGTGTTTTTTTCTTTGTTTTTTAGTATTTTGTTTTCGGTTAAATCTTCGGGAGTTATTATTTTAACAACATCATCGCTTATTTGTGCATCTTTGATTCGCTTAGCAAATTTTTTTGTGTAAATTTCGTCGATATTTTGTAATTCGCCGGTTGCCCACAAAATATTTGGAGCCGGAACGGTTATGTTTACGTCAAAATTTGAGTGGTCGTTGTAAAATTCAGTTGCTCCGCTGTAATTATTAATATCCCAGCCAAAAACATCATCATAAACTGCAATTTGAGGATACCAATATCCAATAAACCAAACATTTTCTCCATATTTCCCATTTCTGACAGTAGTATTTTGCGGGAAATTTATTTCCCATTCAATTTTTATTTCTACTGTAGAGTTGGGATTTATTGCTTCGGGAGTAGACAAAAACATGTTTGTGGCGTAGGAATTTATTTCAGCAGGATTTATTTCAATTTCGTTAAAAGTTAGTTTTTTTATTAAAACACCATTTGTAAGGTCATTGGGGTTAATAGCAAAGTCGCGAGGTCTGCCTTTGGCAAAAAGGTTTTGATAAAGCCTGATTACAATTAAATTTAAAGTGTCTGAACTTTGATTATGGTAAATGATTGTTTCATTCCCTGAAAGAAAACCGGATTCCGGATTAAATTCTGCATTTATTGTATAATCGGAGAAATTAGTGAAATAGTTTTCACCTGGATTACCTGAATTTGAACGTGTTTTGTTTTTGTAAGCTTTTTTGAATTCCTTGGTCATGTACAAAGAATTTTGACCCCAAAGAATTATTCCAAAAAGCATAAAAGAAAGAAGTAATAAACTTTTTTTCATTAGTCTAAGTTTTAATCTCCTGTAATAATCCATTTGTTTTGGATTTTAAGAACTTGTTCAATAATATCTCTAACACATCCTTCGCCGGCTTTTTTGTCAGATATGTAGTCTGAAATTTCAATGATTTCGCTTGCGGCATCAGCGGGACAAGCAGAAAAACCAACCGTTTTCATTACTTCATAATCTGGAATGTCGTCACCCATATATAAAACATCTTCGTAAGATAATTCATATTTAGCGCAAAAATCTTCCATTGCTTCTATTTTGACATATTGACCTAAATAAACATCAGTAACACCTAATGTCTTAAATCTGTCTTTTACACTTTGAGAATTACCTCCTGTTATTATACCTGTTAAAAAGCCGGTTTGTACAGCGCGTTTAAGAGCAAAGCCATCTTTTGGATTCATCGGTCGATAAAATTCGCCGTTGTCCATTGCTAAAAACTCTTTTGAAAACACCCCATCAACATCAAAAACCAATGCTTTGATAGATTTTAATTTTTTTCTGTAATTCATGTCCTCAAATTGAGCTATTTTTTCTTGTTTTTGCCGATGGCTTTTACTTTCACCTGAGAATCAGGAGTAACATCTTCCAGAGTAGTGAATCCTTCTTCATCTGTTGTTTTTTCAACAGTTTTTCCGTCGTATTGAATTGTTACTTTTGCATTTGGAACAGGATTTCCTTTGGGTCCGATAACTTTAAATCTCATGTCAAATTTTTCCGGTTCATCTATTACAGGAGGTGTTTCAACGACAACTTCTTCTTCAATTTTGAGAATATTCTCTTTGTTCTTTTCGCAAATAAAACTGTGCTCATGAATTTTAGCCTCATCTTTTGTTTGATAAGCATTAACCTGTCCACCTACTTTAATTTGAGGTAAAACCATTTTGCCAAATTCATTTGAAGTAAGATTTACAGTTTGTCCTTCGTGTTCAAATGTAAAAGTTATATTTGGTACAGGCTCATTGTTCTGATTAAGAACAGTGAAATTCATGTCAATTTTTTGAACAGCAATAAGTGTATATCTGCCATTTTCATAACAAATAAAAGATTGAGGATTTAGTACTTGTTCTCCTTCTTTTTGAAAAGCTTTTACTTCTTCGTCAATTTTAACTTCCAAAAGTGTAATTTTAGCATCAGCGTCAGAAATATGAGTCTGATGTTCATCTTCAAATTCGAAGTGGAATTTTTGATTTGGCGCTGGTTCTTTGTCTTCAAAAATAACGTTAAAAACCATGTCGGCTCTTTTTACATTTATTATTCTAGCTAAAAGACCTTTTTCCATTCCGGGAGCATCAGAAACAAAACCCCATTCTGAAATTACAACGTTGTCTGTTCCGTTGCCACGAACTAAAAATACGTTGTCCATAGAAGGAATTTCAATACAATTGTAAATAAATTCTGAAAGTTCTGTTGTGTCAAATTGTTTCGCAGCAGCTAATAAAGTTTGAATAGAATTTGTTAGGATTCTTTTTGCAATACTTTGGTCGGTTGGTGATAGTTTCTGGAAATTTACAATACTTCCAACATGTTCGGTACTCCAAAGAATAGAATTTGTATCTTCTACGTAAACCGGTTCTGCAAAAATCAGATATTCTTTGCCTTCCGGAAAAGTTCTTTTTATTTGGTTATAACGACTTTTAACAGTGGAAGGGCTTCCAAATAAATATCTTACATTTTCAACTTTTTTTCTGTCAACAACTGCCATGGTTATATTGTTTTTGTAATGATTTTGTAAAGATAAACAATTTTAAAAAAAATAGATGTTTAGGTCGTAAAAAAGATTTATTGAACAAGTGATTGTTGTTTTAAATACTCATTATATTCAACAATTAATGCTTTGTAGAACATTTGAGCGACAATTTTAGCTCCTTGCGGAGTGAAGTGAATAAAGTCTTTTTCTGCTAATGGCGGATCGTGAAACACCCAGCTTGGCATTGAATTTTGTCCTCCCATTGCTTCGTACATATTCCAAAAAGCACAATTGTTCTCAAACGTTACTTTTTTCATTTCGTCAATTAAGAATGGTAGTAATTCTCGTGTCACATAACTATTTTTCATTTTTTCCGACATATCTGCAGGTCCAATAACAATTATTTGGGCGTTTGGAGCAATGTTTTTTAAATATTTCATTTGGCTCCCTAAGTATCCGGCATATTTTACAATGTTTGAACTGTCTCTGCCAATTGCATTTCCACCAAATTGCAATAAAATTAGTCTAACGTTCATTGCAGCAAACATTTGCCCCATTAGAGATAAATCCATTGAACCGAAAAAAGTACCTCCCGATCCTCTTACTGAAATATTGTCAACCATTACACCGGTATAACTTTCAAAAGAATATCCATAAATTTCGGGGCTACTTGTTCCGGTATATTCAATTTTAAGACTTGAAGGTGTTGATTCAAATTGCCAAGTTTTTATTTGAAGGCTTTCATTTGCCGGCAAAATATCACTAAAAAGTAAATTTTCTCCATCGTAAAGTTTTACAGCTACATTGGTGCTGTTTTGACCGTAGAATAATTTAACTTGATTATATTTTTTTACATTTGAATAAGCAGAAGGCGATTTATCGAATTTAATCCATGCGTTAATTTCTTCTTCAGTTGAATCGATAATGCTCTTGAATGTTGAATAAGATGTGCTGATTCCAAATCTTCTGTGTGTGATAAGTGAATCTTTATGCGGAAAAACAGTGTATTTGAACCAATTATCGGAATAAGAAACAACGATCGGCAAAGCGAAATCGTAAGTTTGCAAACCGGAATGAAATCCTGCACCGTAGCCTCCAAAAGTTGCTTGTAGCTTCATTCTAAAATAATCGGTCATTCGGTCGACTTCTATTTGAGAATCTCCGTAGTGTAAAATATGAATAAGTTCACCGGAAGTTTGTAAAGAAGAAAGAGTTTTGAATAATGGATCTAGAATAGTATCTGCATTTTTGGGGAATTCAATACGTTGCAAAGTACTATCAACACTTATTAAAACCGGTTTGTAAAGAACTAAAACTGAATCGATGTACATAGAATCGTATAGGTCAACTTCTACAAACTTAACAGTATCTTCGTCGATTGTGTTTCCGCTAAGAATATCAGTTATGTCTTTGTTCTTTACAGGTTTAAGAAATTCATCCCAAGTCATAAATTGAAGGGTAAAATTCTCACTGATTTTAATACCGTCTTTTGGGAAAATCAACATTAAAATTCCGAGTCCTAATAATACGGATAATAAGATAAATAGTATATTCTTTGGTTTCATCTGTGTTTTAAATATTCAACAAAATTATTAAAAAAACGGAAAGTTAAAATTATTTAGAAAAACATAAAAAATAATATTAAACATAAAAACACAACAAAACGACATGAAAATAAAAAAATTAGACAAGTTTACTAAGGAAAATAAAGAAATAGTAGAATACTAGCTTAACTTTGTGCAATAATAGATATGAAGAAGTGTTTTTTAATATTAATATTGTTATTCTTTTTCGGGTTTTCTTATTCGCAGGAGATAAAAAGAATAAATGCGTATTTTTCAGATGAAAAGCCGAAAATTGATGGATTTTTATATGATTCTATTTGGTTAGCTATTCCTTATGAAAATAATTTTCTTCAATTTGAACCTTATAATGGGGAAGAAGCAACTCAACAGACTTTGGTGAAATTAGCCTATGATAATTCTGCTGTTTATATTGCCGCTGAATGCAAGACAAATAAAGAAGGTGAAGTTTTTTCAATTTTAAGTGAAAGAGATGATTTTGGTCAGGCTGATTATTTTGGTTTCTATCTTGATCCTTATAATACGGGTATTACAGGATACGGTTTTTTTGTTACAGCAGCCGGTGTTCAAGTTGATATGAAGATTGATAATAATTCTCAAAATTTTGACTGGGATGCTGTTTGGTTTAGCAAAGTAAATGTTTCAGATTCCGGTTTTATTGTTGAAATGCGAATTCCATACTCTGCTTTTAGATTTCCTCAAAAAGACAAACAATCATGGCGAATAAATTTTTACAGAAATATACAGCAAAACAGAGAAATAAGCACATGGAATTATGTTGATAATTCAAAAACCGGAATTTTAAATCAATTGGGATTTATTGACAATGTAAAAAATATTCACCCTCCTTTAAGATTGTCTTTTTTGCCTTATATTTCTTCTTACGTTCAAAAATATACAAACAGTCCCGAATTAGGTCAGAGTTATAACGGAGGTCTTGATTTTAAACTCGGTATAAATGAGAGCTTCACTTTAGATATGATGCTTATTCCGGATTTTAATCAAATACAGTCAGATGATCAGGTTTTAAATTTATCGCCCTATGAAACTTATTATGATGATAAAAGATATTTTTTCACTGAAGGAGTAGAAATTTTTAACAAAGGAGATATTTTTTATTCAAGAAGAATAGGAAAAGAACCAACTAAATTTGATGAAGTAGAAGGATTATTGTCTGAAAATGAGGTTGTTGTTAAAAACCCACCAATAACACAAATCTTTAATGCAACAAAATTTTCAGGCAAAACAAATAAAGGTTTAGGTATAGGATTTTTGAACGCTTTTACGGGTTCGTCTTACGCTGAAATACTTGATACTCTTACAGATAACCGAAGGACAATATTAACAGAACCTTTTTCAAATTATAATGTGTTTGCTTTAAATCAGCCTTTACCTAACAATTCATTTATTAGTTTAACCAATACAAATTTTTCGTCATTTGGTAGAAATTACACTTCATTTGTTACAGCTGAAGAGGGATATTTGAGAAATAGGAAAAATAGTTGGGCTATTTCAGAAAAATTTGCACTTAGCCATATTTTTAATGATACTTTGGAAACAAATAAGGGATTTGCCTATCGTTTTGCCGTAGCTAAAACAAGTGGAAAATTTAGAGTTTCTTTAAGCCAGCAAGTTTACAGCAGTAATTACAATCCAAACGACTTGGGGTATTTAAGGCAAAATAATATTATTTCCAATTCATTAGGACTATCTTACAATATTTACAAACCTTTTTGGCATTTTTTGTTGTGGCGGAATTCTTTTTCAATAAATCAGCAGAGTTTATATGATAGCTTGAGATATATTGGGGCGGATTTTATTTTTAATTCATCTGTCAAGTTCAGAAATAATTTTTCGGCAGGAATACAAATATCACTAACTCCTGATGAAGTATATGATTATTTTGAACCAAGAGCTGAAAATATGTTTTATGTCAGAGATCCAAATCAGAGTTTTCAGTTGTGGGTTTCTTCAAATTATGCCGAATCATTTGCATATGATATTATTGGAGAAGTTTATTTTGCTAAATTAGACGAGTTTTCTCAATATGGATTTTCATTAACGACATCACCAAGAATAAGATTTTCTGATAATGCTTTTTTTGTGTATTCAAATAATTTAAAATATGATTATAATAATTTTGGGTATGTCGGGAATAGCGAAACCTTAGATTCTGTCTTTTTTGGTAAGCGAAACTTAAAATACACAACAAATACTTTTGAATTTGATTATATTTTTGCGAAAAATGTTTCGATGAGTCTAAAAATGAGACATTATTGGTCATTGATTGATTATTACAAGTATTACACTTTGGGTAAAAATGGCAAATTATATCCTCTGTACTATAGTTATCGCTATTTAGACAACAAGGACCTGAATTATAACGCATTTACAGTAGATTTTTATTTTAAATGGATTTTTCTACCAGGAAGTGAATTTTCTGTCGTTTTAAAGAAACAAATCATTTCAAGTTCTGATGACTTAATAAATGATTATTATGATAATTTTGAATATATGTATTTTAAAAATTCTCATTTGAACAGTATATCATTTAAATTTATATATTATATTGATTACAATTCTCTTAGAAACATTAGATGAGACGACTATAATTATTTTTAAAAGACACAATTGAAATTAACAAAGTAATCATGCAGACAAAGTGACTAATGATTATCAGAGGAGTTATGAAATATAATTACATTTGCATAAAATAATAGATATGATTTCAGAATTGTATGATTTATTAAAAAAAAGCTATAATCTAGTTACTATTTTAGGGCCAACTGCCGGAGGAAAAACATCATTTGCGACTAATTTAGCCTATTTGATGAATTCTGAAATAATTAGTGCTGATTCTCGTCAGGTTTATAAAGGAATGGATCTTGGAACAGGTAAGGACATTGAAGACTTTTTTATTTACGAAAAAGCAATACCTTATCATCTTATTGATATTGTCGATGCCGGAGAAAAATACAATCTATTCCAATTTCAAAAAGATTTTTTTAATGCTTTCAAAAAAATATCTGCGAAAAATAAAATGCCATTGATGTGTGGAGGAACAGGCTTATACTTAGAAGCAATAGTTGAAAATTATGACTTAACAGAAGTTCCGGTAAACGAAAAATTAAGAGAAGAACTCGAAAATAAATCATTGCCAGAATTAACAGCAATTCTGCAGTCATATAAAGATTTGCATAATAGTACAGATATTGACACAAAAAAAAGGGCGATTAGAGCAATTGAGATAGCCGTTTTTATAGAAAAAAATCAAGTAGTAAAGCCAAATTATCCTAAGGTATCATCATTTAATATCGGAATTAAATTTGATAGAGAGAGTCAAAAAAGAAGGATTACACAACGATTAGATGAAAGATTAAAAGAAGGAATGATTGAGGAGGTTCAGACTCTTTTGAAAAAAGGAATTTCTCCCGAAACGCTTATTTATTACGGTTTAGAGTATAAATATGTGACTCAATATTTATTAAATGAATATTCATTTGAAGAAATGCGTGAGAAATTGAATATTGCAATTCATCAGTTTTCAAAACGACAGATGACTTGGTTTAGAAGAATGGAAAAGAAAGGAGTTAAAATATGGTGGCTAGATGGTCATTCTTCGGCAGAAGAAAAAATAAATAGGGTACAACAAATAATAAAAAAAGCGAGTTAAACTCGCTTTTTTTATGTGAAGTTAACCAATTTGCCTTCTCGAGGATTAATTGTCATAACGGGTATTTTTGCTTCATTAGCAATAATAGTTTGCTCGCTGGCACCCATTACATAATCAAGAGTTCCAATATTTTTTGTAGTCATAATTATTATCATAGCTGCATCAGTAACTTTAGCAAATTCGATAGTTTTATCGGGTAAATTACCTTTTGAACCTAATTTGTTGATTTCATAAGAAATCCCTTTGCTTTCAAGATATTCAACAGCAACTTTTATATTACTAAGGATACTTTTTTTAGCAAATTTATCTTGTGAATCGATATAAACTAGATGAAATTTAGAACTAAACAATGTGTTGATGAAATTCATCCAAACAAGTTTTTCTTTATTTTCTTGTTTAAAATCAACTGGCACAACAATATCGCTAACGTCTCTTTCTTTCGGAGGATCCTGAACGACAATAAAAGGAGATTTTGAGCCGGTAATAACTTTCAAAGCCCAGCTACCGGTTAGTTTTTGCATCCCTTTCATTCCATGCGTACCCATTATTGCTAAACTAGCGTCAGTTTCTTCAATAACGTCTGTAATTGTAGAAAAAATATTACCTTCTTTGACAATAACATGAATTGGGCGTCCGTATTTTTGTTTTGCTTCTTCAATTTTTTCATCAAGTTGCTTTAGGGCCGGCTCGATGTCTTTAGATCTTTTAACAATGTGAACCAAAGCTACATCTTTCCCGGAAATTGCAGAATAGTTCAAAGCATGTTCCAACGCAAACTCTGCCTTCTCAGAAAAATCCCAAGGCACAATAATTGGATTTTTATAATCGCTCATAATATATAAATTTTGAAATTTTTTTGAAAACTAACATTTTTTTTCTACTTGCCAAAGATTATTACATAAAATGTGCTTTTTTTTTGACGAAGGCACATTATTATGTAAAAAATTAATTATTTAATTGAAAAACAATAGGAACAGAAAACCAAACAGGTACAGCTCGACCTCCTTGAGAGCCTGGTTTAAAGTTAGGTAATTTTTTTACAACTCTTACGGCTTCGTCATCGAGTAAAGGATCAACGCCTCTAGTTACTTGTACTTCTCCAACTTTTCCAGACTTAGTAACAACAAATCTGATGTAAACTGTTCCTTGTATGTCGTTTTCAGCGGCAAGTTCTGGATATACAACATTTTCTCCAATAAATTGGCGTAGAGCAGCTTCGCCACCAGGAAATTCAGGCATTTGCTCTGCCCAAACAAGTGGTTCTTCTTCAACGTCACCTTCTGAGTCATCAAACTCAATATCAGTAAAATCTACCATTAAATCATCATCAGCTTCTGTATCGAAATTAAAGTCATCTGTGATTTTAACGTCATCTTTTACTATTTCAATAACCTCTGATATTTGTTGTTGCTCAGGTGGAGGCGGTGGTGGGGTTACGTCCTGACGAGTAACCGATACTTGTTCCTCTTCTACTTTAGATTGAACGTTACCTTGAAGGTCATCAATCCTAACATTGGCTTTTGATAAACCAAAAATAATTGAAACTACAATAAGAGCAACAATTAAACCTGTTAAAATAAAAGTACCTCGATAGTTTTCAAGGTTTACTTTTGGGTTCTTTTTTACTTCCATAATGTTTTTTGTGATAAAGATACGACAATTCACAATTGTCAAGTTTGTTTTAAACAATTTTTAAGATTTTTTTGGTCGAACAAAAATAACAAAAATCAACTATTCCAAAAATTTTACACCTGTTTTAACATAATTATTTAAAATTAAACAGGTTTGGTTCGTTCTTCTGGGTAAAGTCAATAGCCTTAAATGCTCCTTCAATAGCGTAAATTTCTTCGATTGTATTTAGTGTTATTTTTTTTGTTTCCCCAGGTATTATGTCAAAAAAATTATCGTCTAATATTCCTGCTTTTTCTGTGTATAAATATACATTTTTTGCTAAAAAGTCTGTCGTCATTTCTATTACGTAGCCTTCTTCTACTTTAAAGTATTTCATTTTAATATTTGGACTTTCCAGTTTTAATTTAGTATCAGGAACAAAATAATAATATTCTTCTGAATATAATTCCTGATTTATAAATACGTCTATTTTGAAAACTGAAAAATTTCTGCCTGATCTGGATAATTCACTTCCAAGATTGAAGCTAAAATAATCTTTGCTTTTTTGTGTTTCTATATTAGTCGTCAAGTAATTACGTCTCCATAGAACATCTCCGTCAAAATCACATAATTTAAAATAAAAATCAACAGGAAGGTTTGAGTTAAAGTCTGATTTTATTTTGATGTTAATCCAACCATTTTTATCAGAAATTTTAATTTGAAGTTTTTTATAAGCCTCTTTAATTGCATACATTTTGCCTTTCCAAAATCCGTTGTAATCAACTGCCGACGTTGATATTGCAGGAGAATAATCATTGTAAAAACCAGTTATAAAACCATTGAAGTTTTCATCAAATCTAAAATTCTGTGTTTTTTCTTTTAGTTCTTTTGCAGAGTATAGTTGATTTGTATATATAAAACCGGCGATATCTTCGGGCGGGTTTAATTTTTCAAGCAATTTTTCTTTAATTTTTTTTATTGCATTAAAAGGCTTTTGGTATTCTTTTACGACATATGAATCGAGACTTCGATTGTTTTGGCTTGCTATTTTTCTAATAGTAATAATATTAGGAAAAGATGGGAAATCATCTATTATGTTTACTATTGATATAAAATCCATTTTCTCGAAATAATAAAAATTACTGTAAGTATAAACTATTTCCGGCAAAATAGCAGAAAATAATTTTTTATTATCTGTAACAATTTGAATTGAATCTGTTGCTGAATATGTGTTTTTTTTGACGTTATTTCGCCAATAATTATCAAAGAAATTTTGTCCTGACCAAAAAGCTATGCAAGGGTGATTTCTCAGACTAATAACGGCCTCTGTTGCTTCTTTTGTTATATTTTTTTCAATTTCTTCATTCAAATCAAATATTTTAAATGGCAATATAAAATCCTGCCAAACTAAAATACCTTTTTTGTCGCATTCTCTGTAAAAATAGTTTTTTTCATAAAGTCCACCTTCCCAGACATGAACCATATTAATATTTGCGTTTTTTATGTCACTAATGGCTGATTTATATTTGTTTTCTTCTAGTTGATCATTGAAAATACCCAAAGGAGCAAAGTTTATTATTTTTAGAGTTAAAGGAACATTGTTTAATTTTAGTACAAATTTGTGATCTGTTGTGTCAATAGAAATTTCTCTTATTCCGAAAAGTGTTTCTTTTTCTAAAATTTCTTCTTTTTGGACAGATAAAACTGTTTTGAAATTATAAAGATAAGGTTCTCCGGTATCGTATGTCCACCAAAGTTTAGGCTTTTTTACATCGAATTCAAATGAATAATTATTCGCGCCTTTTTTTACTGATATTTTTTCAGATGCGATTGTTTTATTTTTGTCTTTTATTGAAATATTGACTACTTGATTTTTATCGGAAATAATGCTGTAATGTGCTTCAATTGTTGCAGATTCGTCATAAACAAGATTTTTTAGTTCGAAATAAATATCTTCAATGTTAATATCTTGCCATTTCTGTATATAAACATCTTTCCAAAAACCGGTTGGTATGTAATAAACACCCATTGTAGTATCAGCGTAATAATATGCTAATCGCATCATTTCTAGTCCGTTAAATGGTAGCTTGATTTTGCTTTTTTTGTTTAGTTGTTCTTTGCTTTTTTTGAAACTTAAAAACTTAATAACTAAGTTGTTTTTGCCTTTATCTAATAAATTTGTTGCTTCATAAGTCCATGTCCTGAACATATTGTCTGCTCTAAAAAGCAAACTGTCATTTAGGTAGATATCTGCAATGCCTATGATCCCATTAAAGACTAGATTATAATGTTCGTTTTTTATATCATTTGGGATATTAATTACTGTTTTAAATTCCCAGTCTACTGTGTCTGACCATCTGTTTTTTAGAAAATCATTTTCAAAAAACAAACTTTCCATCAGGGTGTCTCTTTGAAGAGCTATTTGAATGTTGCCGGGAACATATGTCTTTCTCCATTTGTCATCAACACCTCTGTAGTGCCAAGAAGCTAATTTTTCATTTTGCTGTTCAAATTTATTATCAATATTACATGCCGAAATTACTAGTAAAATTGAACATAAAGAGAGTAGAAATATTTTTATTGGTTGATTCATTTGTTTTAAATAAAACTAGTTTAGTAACTTTGCAGAAAAAAAATGGGATTACCTTATTCATATAGTTCGTTTTTTGAAACAGATTTTTCACCCCAAAATTTTTTTATAAAGTTAAAGAATTTTCAAAAATCTCAAAAATTTTATGATTTATCTTTTGCTGATAATAAAATGTCTTTTGATTATAATTCTGGATTATTTGGTCTAAAGACTAACGTTTCCATTGATTTTAAAACAGATAATTCGGGGTTTTATTATGAATTTTCGCTAATAAGTTTGATAAAAATTATTATAGTTTTAATAATTGTTTTCGCTTTTGTTTTAAAAGGAATCAGAAGTTTAATAATTATTCCATCTGTTACAATTTTTGTTATGTATTTGATTTCTGTTTTTCATATAAAAAACCATTTGGTTGATGTGTTTGAAGAAATAACAAAAGAAAGATTAAAACCTGAAACATTAAGCGAAGAACAAAAGCGATGGATGGATAATCCTGATTTGTGTCCCGCTTGTGGAACAGAATTGATAGTCTATGATAAATTTTGTCCGGAATGTGGACTTAGTTTATCTGCTCATAGAAAATCGGCAAAAGATCCTTCCTCTCGCACAGGATTTGAAGATTATAGGATAATTTATGAGTACTATCAACCCAAAAAATAAAAAAAACTGCTCCTTTTGGGAGCAGTTAGTTTTTAATCAAATAGTTGAATTAAGAAAATTCCTGTATCCATCCAATATCCATTTTCGTCAGCAAGTGTTTGCATTTTTAATTGTAAATGTTCAGCCGGGACTTTTTTCCCTTCATTATCAAGTATGTTTCTTAATGGTCTTATTCTTTCTTTATCTCTTGGGTCACGTTCCAAGTCAAAAGTTAATGGTTCTCTGTCTTTTAAGTTTTTAGCAGCATCAAGAGTAGCATAAGAAAGTTTGTACATTGGGGCCGCAATCCAGTCTTCAGATGGCATTTGTCTACGTCCAAGAAGCATGTGACCAAAAAACTCAATTTTTTTGTTGTCGTTATCCGGATCTAAGAAAATACTTTTCAGTTTTGCTTTCAAAGTGTCGTATTCTCCAATATAGTCTGCAGTAGAATCGAATTTTTCTTTTAATAAAGAAGTATCAATTGTAAAATCTTCAAGTCTTCTTAATGTTCCTGCCATAAGTGCAACAGTTGCTCCAACAACAACGCTTGTTTTTGGGTCTTTGATTACTCCGGTTTCTGTGGCAAACGGATACCAGGTTCCTATTCGATAATTTCCAAGTTGAATTATTCGGTCAGGAGTAACCGGTAAGAACTTCAAGAATAAGTCTTTAATTACAGGCAATGTGCTTGGACGACCTGAAAGAATAACATAATCGCAATTGTATTGAGCTATTATTCCTGCTAAATCGCGTATCATTTTTTCAACCACGTCTTTTACTACTTTGTCAGTTCGTTCGCCATCAAGTTCCCAAATAATTTTTTCCATGTCAAATTCAGCAGCTCCTGATTTTTTCATTTCCTTATTAAGGTAATTTATAAGCTGTTGATTAGGTCGTGGATAATTAATAAATAAAGAGTCGAATGTTCTAACCTCTGTTGGTCTTTCTTCGGCCGAATGTTGAAGAATTTCAAAAGCAATAGGAATAGCAATTTGGTTAGCAAATTGTTTTTTCATTAGCTTATCCAAAGCAGTTGTTTTACCTAAAAGAGGTCCAAACAAAAAATTCATTGTATTAATGATGCTTTTCGCTCCTAATTTTTCTGCCGCATCTTTAATGTTTGGTAGAATTATTCTTTCTATAACTCGTTTTACTATATCATCTCCGGCAAAATTAAATCCTTCCCAGAATTTTGGGTCAGGCGTAAGTACTGAAATATTTGCTTTTGGATTTGCTTGATAAGAAGCAATCATTAAGTCTGTTGTTCCTCCCCCAATATCCACACTGGCAATTGTTACAGCCGGTAATTCTGGAAATTTTGAATCCAGACGTTTTTTACCAACGGTTTTAATATAAAGATTTGCGTTATTTAAGAATCTGTTTGTTATTTCGCCGTAAACGAAAGCAAGTTGGTTACTTGTTGCTTCGTCGAAATTCCATTCGGTTCTTTTGTCAGGAGTTCTGGCAGCGTCTTCCGGGTCTGGAATAATAGTGAGATTTTCGTCAATAAAAGTGACTCCAAAATATTGTTTCAGAGCATCAAGTGCGTCAATAGCATGTTTTCTGAGCATTATTTGTTCTGTTTGCAACATTGCTGTGGGGCAAGTTAGAACAATACGTTTAAGTTTTCTAGGTAAAAATTCTTGTCCTTGTCTTTTTCTAAAATCGTAACTATTAACAAAGGTAATAGCTTGCAAGAAAATTTCAGACAATGCAAAAGCCATAAGAGAACTTCTGGAGAAGTAAGGATTAATGGCAGGTATAGGCCTTTTAAATCTTTCGGGATCATCTTCAAAAGATTTTCTTTGTCTTTCAAGATATGTACCGTCTTCGGTGAAAAGTTCTGCTAATCCGTATAATGCTGGTTTTGCAAAATGGTCTTGTTTTTTGGAGATATAAGTCCAAGGAAATACTCTTTTCTCTGTGTCCCAAAGATATCTTTTTGGACTAGACATTATTGAATTTGAGTTCTCAGCTGTATTAAGTACCGCCATTCTTTGAGCCTCAGGTCCAATTCTCACAAGACTTGGCCATGCAAAAGCTTTAGGGTTACCACTAAGAGTGAAAGCTGCTTCGTTTCCAAGAGTAGATTTCACAAAAGCCAAACGCATTTCAAATGGGTCTGAATATGATCTATCCGGATATGTTATGTCTCTTAGTTGAAGAGGTATTGCATCGGTAAATTCAAAAGATTGTCCTTCTTTTGCCGATTCTATAAGTATACCTGTTGTTCTTGAATTACCAACATCTAAAACAAGATCTACGTCAATTGAAATATCGTTAGTATGAAGAGTAACTTTGGGTAAAAATTCGGCTCTTTCGAATATTTTTAATAGAGTAAGATAATAAGAAGTGTGCATAAAGAAATATTCGTCAGTGGGTTTGCCCATTTCTTCCATTTTTTTATCAAAATCACCTTTTAGCCATTCTTGAATCCATTCGCGTGCAAAATAAAACGAATTGTCTTTCCAGTGCGTAGCACATTCGAAAATTGAGTTTTTTGCGTCATTCGCAGAAGGAGTGAGATATGCTTGCGAATTATCTTCACATTTGGTGTCAAATGCAAGTACAATATTATGAGTGTATTTTGAATTTTCATTTGTTCCCGGAATGCGGCTATACCAAATCATTGACCATGTTTCGGGTCCTTGTTGGAATTTTTTCCCGTCATAACTTTTTCTTAGAAAAGGAATAGGCATCCAGGTATTCTCGAACATTTGTAAAGATTCTCTTGCTCTTACTGTAATTATCTTGTGTTCGGGGATTTTTTGAATTAAATGTGCAGGTATTTTTTCTTCGTCTATGTCGCCTGTTTCATAATTCATAGCAAGCGAAGTTATTTCATCTGAAAGTTCAATGAAATATTGCTTTTTTTCTAAATAATGCGGAAAGACAAAAGTGTATTCTTTGTTTCCTTCACTGTCAATTTCTTCTTTCTCAAAAAAGTCGCTACTGATTTTCATAGCGTCGGTTTTTAGACCTAAGTTTACCTTGAAAGAATAAAATTGAAGACCCGAATTGGCTATTAGACTAATATTCTTCATAGAAATAGATTTTAAATTAAAGCATAATTCAACCGATTGTCTAACAATCTGTTAGTGTATAGTTGATTGTATGCGATTGTTGAAAAGTTTAGTTGGGTAAAATTAAGAAAAAAAATAAAAGAAGAAAATTTATTTTTCGACAAAATCAAAGTCAAGCTTTAATATTGCTTCAAATCGTCTTCCTTCTTTTTCCATATCAAAGTCGTCTTTTTCAAAAAACCATTGAATTTTTACGCTATGTTTTGAGGAATGTTCTTTGAGCAGACTTAATATTTTTGCTATTTGTTTAGCTGAGGAGGTGTTAAAATAACCGTATCTAAATTGAAAAACGGATTCGTCTAAAGGAGAGTTTTTAAAGTAATCATCAATCCATTTTAAAACAGGTTCGTAAAAAAGCTTGGCATTTTCTGGCCAGGATGTAGCAACAAACTGGAAAACCTTTTTTTCGGGGTTTAATATTATTGCGGGTGTTTCTTCTGTTTTCTTAATAATCAATGATTGCATATCAATTGTCGATAAATGTTAATTTTAAGTTGAAAAGTGAATATTTTTCATCAACTTTTTCAAAACTATAAATTAGTTTGTTTTTGCTTTTTAATCTCATTTCGATAAACCCCAACCCGGCATGCTGTCCTTCTTCTGAAAAATTAAATAATTGTTTGTTGTATGCTTTTTCTAATTTGGGTTTATCTAGTGTGTTTAATTCTTCTAATTTTTTATTAATATTTTCTGTATCTTCGTTTGGTATATAATTAACGGTATTAAGGTAAAAAATGTTTCTTTTTTTGCTAATATAAAAAATTCCGGGGGAATAATTTTTGTCTTGAATACTCAATTTCCCATGAAGAATGATATTTTGAAGTAGTTCAACCATCGAAGAAATAATTCTTTTTTTAAAAGCAATATCCGAATATTTTTGGGATTTTAAAATAGAAATTAATCTCACAAGGCTATCTTGTTCAAAAAGATTGCAGTATAGGATTAAAATATTTTCGTTAATAATTTGTTTATGTAGGTTTTTTACGTAGTCAAAAGTGTAAATATCTGCTATAGAATTCATTTTGGCTGCATCAGGATCTGTTTCAACATAAGAGTGCATGTAAATAAACGATTTGTCTTCAGATATTTCTGTAAAATCGTAATCCAACTTATTCCCTGATTTTCTGACAATTTCTATTAATCCTAATCCGGCACCTCCTTTGGTAGAAATATGACCATCATTAAGGATTTCAAGATAAAACTTGGTGAGTTCTCCTTCAGAAAGGTTGTTTAGTTTTTCTAATTTATCCTGAAGAGAATGTATTTCTTCATTATTTATAATATTTCCGGTTGTGATGTAAAATTTTGATCCATTTTTTTGGATTGCAAAAAATGCGGTTTGAGAAAGAGATTCATCACTAAAATCCTGATGTCTGGTAATGTTTTGAATACTTTCTACCATTATATGAAAAACTCTTTTTTTAGTTCTTCCTTTTATTTTGCTATGAATAATGTTTCTTTCAGCCAGAGACAAAATATAGTTAGAAATATCAGAGTTGAATTCTCCTCTATATATGTAATTCAAATCATCTACATGAGTTCCGAATAGTAGATCGTATACAAAGTTATGTTGATTTTTTATATCCATTAAAAAAGTCTTACAGTCTTTTCAAGCCAATTTAGTGCCAAAGTAATTAAAAAATTTTTTTTTCCACAAAAAATACATTTATTTTGTTTATTAAGTCGTTAATTTTTTAATGAAAGATTAAAATTTTTAAAAATAAGTTAAAAAAAATAAAAACAAACTTGCATTTTTGAAATACTTATTGTATATTTGGTCAACGATAAAGGGCAATATTTCGTTATTCAGTTAAAGGTGGGGATTTTATACCCCGCCTTTTTTTGAAAATATGTTGTAAAATATTTTTTAAAGCCTAGTTGATATATTTTTCACCATTTCATTTTTCCATTCCTTGAACGTGTCATTAATAATATTTTTTCTAGCTTCTTTGACTAACCAAAGATAAAAAGCAAGATTATGAACACTTGCAATTTGTGCTCCAAGTCGCTCATTTGCAATAATTAGATGTCTTAAATAAGCCTTAGAATATTGAGAATCAACATAAGATGTTCCATCTGGGTCAAGTGGCGAAAAATCGTTTTTCCATTTGACGTTTTTTATATTGATAATTCCTTTTTGTGTAAAAAGCATGCCATTTCTGGCGTTTCTTGTAGGCATTACACAGTCAAACATATCAATTCCTCTCTCTATTCCTTCTAAAATATTCACGGGGGTTCCAACTCCCATCAAATATCTTGGTTTTTCTTTTGGTAATATTTCGTTAACAACTTCTATCATTTCATACATCATTTCTGCCGGTTCTCCAACAGATAGTCCGCCAATTGCATAGCCAATTGCATCAAATTTTGACACAAATTCAGCTGACTTTTGTCTTAAATCTTTGTAAACACTTCCTTGAACTATTGGGAAATATGCTTGATTATGTCCATATAAAGGCTCTGTTTTTTTATAATGAGCAAAACCTCTTTCTAACCATTTGTGAGTCAGATCCAGAGAATTTTTAGCGTACTTATATTCGCAAGGGTATGGAGTACATTCGTCTAATGCCATCATAATATCAGACCCAATAATTCTTTGTGTGTCAATAACATTTTCGGGAGTAAAAATATGTTTTGAACCATCAATATGTGATTTGAAAATTGCTCCTTCGTCTGTTAATTTTCTGTTTGCAGCGAGAGAAAATACTTGGTATCCGCCACTATCTGTTAGGATAGCTCTGTCCCAATTGATAAATTTGTGCAAACCTCCGGCGTTTTGGATTACTTCTAATCCCGGACGAAGATATAAATGATAAGTATTTCCAAGAATAATTTGTGCTTTTATATCGTCTTTTAGTTCGTGTTGATGAACTGCTTTTACTGACCCGACTGTTCCAACAGGCATAAAAATAGGGGTTTCTATTATCTGATGATCTGTATGCAGTTTTCCTGCTCGGGCATTACTTTTTGAGTCGTTATTTATTAGTTCAAAGTGCATAATAAGTTAAAACGTTTTTTATTTAAAAAGGTTTTTTGAAAACCGATTTGAAATTTAATTTTGTATTAGTTTGAATCTTATTCTGAAAATTTCATTTTCAAATGAAGTTGTCGTAATTTTGAAAGTGCCTATTTCTGATGTATTATTTACATGTTCACCTATGCAAGGACAGTCGTCATAATTTCCAACAGAAGTTATTCTTATTTGTGGGTTTTCTTCTTTTGTAACTCTAAGTTTAAATTTTTCGTTAGCAGAATCAAAATCTATTAGCTTGTGTGTTACCGGCAGGTTTTGGTTGATGATTTCATTGATTTTATCTTCAAGGATTATAATTTCGTCCTTAGTTGGTTCTTCTTTCAGAATAAAATCACATTTGGATTTTTTCTTTTCAATATGACAATTTTCAGATCTTTCGCAGCCGAATAGTTTAACCATTGTTCCATTCAAAATGTGTTCGGCAGTGTGCATTGGTGCGTTATAGTCTTTTTTTTGAGTCTCCATTTTGTTTTTTTTCAATGGCAAATATACAAACAAAAATATTCAATTTAGAAAACATCTTTGATATGCAATCTAATTGAATATTTTTATAATGGATATTTTATTTTATAGAATTTCTATTATTTCTTTAAGTTTTGTGACGGTATATGTCGGTTTTATTTCTAGGTCTGATCTATTGTTATGGTTTAAAAAAATTTGATCAATTCCGGCATTTTTTGCACCAATAATATCTGATTCATAGCTGTCGCCAATCATTATTGATTCTTCTTTTGTTGCATTTACAGATTTGAGAGCGTGTTGAAAAAGTTCTATACTGGGCTTTAAAAATCCAATTTCTTCTGCTGTAATAACATTAGAGATAAAAGGTGAAAGTTTTGATGTTCTGAGTTTAACAACCTGAACCTCAAAAAAACCGTCGGTTAGAATATGTAATTCGTATTTGTTTTTTAGATAATTGAGTATTTCATAAGCATCGTCAATTATTTTTGTTTTTGTTGTTGTTAGGGATAAATAATCTGAATTTATTTTTTGAGAAATGTTACGGCTGTCCGGTATCTCGAATTTTTCCAGGATTACTGAAAATCTTCTAAAAGTTAGTGATTCTTTTGAAATTAAACCTTGTCTATATTCGTTCCAAAGATTAGTATTATTTTCTTCATATTTTTCGTAAAAGTCCTCAAAATCAACAAAGTAGTTGAAAAGTTGATACTTTAAAAAAACATCGTTCAGGCTTTCTTTTGAGTTGTATGTAAAATCCCAAAGTGTATTGTCAAAGTCAAAAAATACGTGTTTGTATTGTTTCATTCTGATAAGGTTTATTGGTTTGTTGACTTTTAGTTATTGCCTGATTATGTTTTAAAAACAAATCAGAGACAATAAGGTTTTAGTATTATTGTCTCTGATAAATAAGGAGTTATTTTAGCATAATAACAAGGAATTTTGACATAGACCAAAATTCGTCTTGTTTTGTGATTTTTAGTTTAGAAATTTGTCCGTCATTTTCAACCAAAGAGAAAGAAGTACTTGGGTGTTGGGTTAATATTTCAATTTTTTTAGTATTAATTGGGATTTCAGAGATGTTTCTGTAATCAACTTTAGTAAAGTATGTTTTGTTAAAATCAGCATCTAAGCTGAGTTTTGACAAAATTCCGTCTTTAGTTAAAATTCCATTGTTTTTAAGTTCGTCTTTAGTGCCTATAACATAGTAAGTTGTGTGTAGAAGAATATCTTGTTCGGTGATTGTTTGATCTTGATTTTCTGTTACTTGTTTCAGCGTATCAAGATTAGATTGCATGTTGTTGATTTTAGAATTTAGCTCTTGCATATTAAAATCCATTTCTTCTAATTTTTGTTTCAAGAGAGAAATTTCTTCGTCTTTTTGAGCCATTTGAGCATCGTAAAGACCAATCATATCTTCAAGTTCTTTGTTTTTAGTTCCTGATGATTTTAATTTGTTTTTTAAAGTAGCTAATGCGTCTTTGTTTTCTTGCATAAGCTCATAAATCATCATTACATCATTGTTAATCTGATTCACCATATCGGGAGTCATTTCACTAGAATCAACAGCGTTTAAATCAATAATGTGTTCTTTTTGTTTAATTGTGTTTAGGTTGGCCTGAATTTCGTTAAAAGCTTGCATAAATTCCTGAACTTGCGAATCGCTTTCATTCAAAAGATTTTGAAGACTGTCGATTTGGTTGTCTCTCATTTCTATTTCTTCGTCATCGCCACAACTTGAAAATGCAAAAAATGCAAAAATCAAACTGAAAATTAATAAGTATTTTTTCATGGGTCAATTTTTTTTGGGTTTAGTTAATTTTTTGTTATTCAATTTATTATTGATTTGTTTTTCAGTTTTTTAGACCAACAAAAGAATCTAACTATCTTAAATTGGTTTTGCCAAAAATAGTTAATTTACTTTTATTTTGAAAGTTTTTTAGAGTTTGTTAAAATATTTTACTTTTGGAAGGTGGTTATAAACATAAATATGAAATATGATAAAACAATTTGAATTAGTTCTCAGAAATTATCCAAGGGGTTATCATTTAATAACTAGTCAAATTTTGAGCGAAATAGGTGAATTACCTCAAACCGGATTACTCAATGTTTTTATAAAACATACGTCAGCCGGATTAACATTAAATGAAAATGCAGATTCGTCTGTGCGTGATGATTTTGAATCGGTTTTAAATAAGATTATTCCGGAGGGATTACCTCAATACACTCATGTTTTTGAAGGAAGTGATGACATGCCTGCTCATTTAAAATCGTCTCTTGTTGGTGTTTCTTTAATTATTCCTATTTCTAATGGACGTTTAAATCTTGGTACTTGGCAAGGTATTTATTTGTGTGAGTTTAGAAATCACGGCGGACGACGAAACTTAGTATTGACTATTTACTCGTAGATTCCGGCTTTTTTCAAATCGATTCAATCATCTTTTTGAATAAATCAACTTGATCGGGTGTTCCAAGAATAAATAGTTTTGATTTTCTTTCTATTTTGATGTTTGCTCCCGGGTTGAAAATATAAGTACCGTCTTCGAGCTTCATTCCTATTACATTAGCACCTGAGTGTTTTCGAATATTCAAATCTCCTAAACTTTTGCCGATATTTATTTCAGGAAGTTCATTACAACCTATTTCTGCTAAATTTACAGATATTCCACTTTTTGCCATAATTTGTTCAAGGAACTCTAAGACATCTGGCTCCGAAACAAGTTTTGCCATTTTTATTCCGCCGACGCTATCCGGTAAAATAACGTAATCAGCTCCTGCTCGTCTAAGTTTTCGTTCCGAAGAATCTTCTACAGCTCTGCTTATTATCTTCAATTTGGGGTTCAAATCTCTGGCGGTAAGTACAACAAATAAGTTGTCTGCATCTACGTGAAGAGCAATAATGATAGCTTTAGCTTGGTATATTCCTGCATCTTCTAAAATTTCTTCATCTCTGGCATCTCCTAAAATAAAAATAGCATTAACGTTGTGTGATTCAGCATTTTCAATGATTTTTTGATTTTCGTCTATTACAACAACTTTTTCGTGAGCATTAATCAGCTCTTGTGTTGCATGAGAACCGTTTAGTCCGTAACCACAAACAATTACGTGGTTTTCCATGTTTTTCATCTTTCTTTTTATTTTGCTGTTTCTAAGACTTTTTTTAAATTCTCCTTCTGAAATATATCTGTAAAAATTTTGAACAACCAAACCTACAATAAGGAAACTGGACATGATTAGTAAAATTGTAAAAAAAATCCCCAAATCTGACAATTCTCTAATTGTTCCGTAACCAACAGTAGAAATGGTTATTATGGTCATAAAAAGCGCATTGATAACATTGTAGCCTTCAATGACCATATAACCAATTGTTCCTGAAAAAACAAGAAGAACAAAAAGAAGTGACAGAATTTTTATATTCGTTTTTTTACTTGAAATTATCATTGTTTTATGAATTTTTCATTCACTGTTCCATTTGATGTTTCTATTCTCATTATGTAATTTCCTGTTTTTAAGGTATCAATATGCAATTCAATAATTTGCATTTGTTTATTTTCGGTTTTCTGTAATATTTCTTTACCGTTTGAGTCGTATATAGAATAATTTGTCACAAAGGTTTCAATTGGAAAATTAATTGTTATCAAGTCATTTGCCGGGTTTGGCATCATAATTACGTTCATGTCGGAGTCGGAATTGATTATTCTGCTAACAGTTGTGTTTTTAGTAATAATCCAATTCTCAGGATCTAAAACAATGTTTTCTACCGTAAAATCTAAATTTACAAGATAGTTTTGATTGTTTTCAAAGTTGTCAAATATAATTAATGTGTCGTTTCCTTGACCAGAAAATTTTATTGGCAATGGTAGTTCAAAAAAATCAACATCAACATAACTTTGTGTTTGATTGATTGTTAAAGAAACTGATTTTTCATTGTTTTGGGACCAATATAAATTATAAATAGGATAACCTTGTCCATAGTACCAATCGTTGAAAAAATTTGTCAAGTCACAATTGCAAGCATTTTCCATGTGTAATTTATAATCTTCTGCTTTTGCGTGACCATAAGCAAGTTCAGGGTCATTCATGTAGCTTCTCATTCCGTTGAAAAAAGCTTCATCTCCGATAACCCATCTTAGTGTGTGTATTATCATTCCTCCTTTTATGTAAGTTAGTCTGTAATTGAAAATTCGTGAAACAGAAGTTGTGTCATCGCAATATACCGAACCTCCGGGATAGTCTGTTATTGTACTAATATTGTCTTCTTTCCATTCTTCCCAAGAGTAAGGCGCCAGACCTTGTTCTGCTGTCATTCCTTCAAGATAAACGGCAAATCCTTCATTAATCCAAATATCAGCCCAACTGCCACAAGTTATGTAATCTCCAAACCACTGATGTGCTAGTTCGTGAGACATAAGGTAATGGTTAAAATCACCCAAAAAAGTCATTGTTTGATGTTCCATTCCTCCACCCCAGTTAAATTGGGCATGTCCGTATTTTTCTTCCCAAAATGGATAAATTCTAAAACTATCACAGTAAAACTGAAAAACATCTATTAAATCAGGTGTGTTTGCTTGCGCATAACTTAAATCTTCAGGATATACATAATTTAAAATTGGAATTGTTAATGTGTCGTTTACCGGAACGTAATCGTAATATTCATCATAATTTGTGACAGCAAAAGCAACAAGATATGCAGTAATTGGATATCTGTGTTTCCAGTGAACTGTTATTTGATCGTCAAGTGTATCAATTCCTACAATAAGCCCGTTTCCGGCTACTCTATTTCCAATTGGAGTTGTTACAAACATGTCCAGAGAATCTGCTTTGTCATTAAGAACTTGCTTGCAAGGCCACCAAGATTTAGCTCCGTAAGGTTCTGACAAAGTCCACATAATTGGCACACCATTATGCGTGTCTGTTATGAAACTTCCAAAACCAGAAGCATCTGGTTCTCCCTGATAATAAACAAAAATAGAGTCTAATTCATTTGCAGATAAAGTTTCTGATAATTGAATATTTAGATAATCATTCGACTGTGTGTAAGTTTGATCTTGATTTCTGAATAATATTGAGTCAATCATCATTTCATCAACTAATTCAAAAGAAATTTCGTTAAAACTATTTTCAAGAGGAGAAAAGTATGTTGTTATTTTTCCTTTCACGTAATTTACGCTAGGATTTACTTCTAATTCCATTCGATGATATTTTAAATCATAATTGAAATTTTGACTGTAAGTAACAACAATAGAATTAATTATAAGCAAAAAAACGATAATCTTTTTCATATTAAGGTAAAGTTTGGTTTTAAAAATTAAAACAATAACTTACAAAAGTAAAGATTATTTTACAAATGTAAATGGAAATTGTTTGAAATGTTTTTACAAAAATAAACATTTAAAATTATAATGTTTGTTTTTGTGTTACAATTGTAACAAAGCCCTATATTAGCTGTGTTTAGAAGGTAATAGATTGGAAATTGGTTTTATAAAAGTATTTCGACCAAAAAAACTATATTTTAAATTCAAATTTAAGATTGTTCTGGATAAAGGAGAGTTTATCAATTTGATGTTTTTTTCGAGTTCTTGAAAAATTTAAAATGTATTTAATGAATTTTTACTTTTTTCATTTTTTTTAAAAACTTAATAAAATATTTTGTGTTTGATTTTTTTGTGAACTATTTTTCTATTTATTAGCCATTTGACTAAATTTTAGGTTCATGAGAAATCTCTCCAATCTGTTTAATAATGTAGGGTTTGTGGCTTTTTTTGTCTTTCTCAAGTCTTTTATTTTTTAAAAAAATCATAAACTTTAACAAAAGCTTGCATAAAAGTAAAAAAAAATGCACTTAATTTTTTGTTTAGAAAAAAAAGATAGTGGGGTAGGGGTTTAGGACGCTTTTTTGCAAGTTTTGGCAAACTATTTCTTTCTAAGTTTGTTTGACTTATTTTTTATACAAAGTATAAAAATGTCATTCGCATACAAAAAAACGTTGTTTGCCACATTTATTCGGATGGTGTTTTTTTTTTTTTCTTTCTTTGGCGAAATTAATTATTTTTTACTTTTTTTAATAAAGTTTAAAACAAATTTTGCACTTATTAAAGCAAATACAATAATTACATATTATCATGGTTGCATTGTTGTATAAACTGGCAAAAAAACACTTGAAAAACATATTTAAATAAACTAAATGAATAACATGTTATGGAAAAAAAATCTCTACTCCTAACAATAACATTTTTGTTATTTTCTCTTGGATTACAAGCCCAACCCTCTGGTTATGTTCTTGATTTTGATGGGGCTAATGATTATGTTAGTACGCCTCGTTCAATTTCTTCGGATTTTACTATTGAATATTGGATTAAAACAACACAAGTTGGTGCAAGTGGTGTTAATTGGTATAATGGAAATGGAATTGTTGACGCCGAAGTAGGTGGAGTTACTAATGATTTGATGAAGTCGGCAAATGGATTCTACGGTTTTTTAAATCAAAATAAAAAAAATACAATCAACTATTAAATATATAAATATGAAAGCAAAAATTCTACTTTTTACGGTTTTTATTGTTTTTCTGACATATAATCTATTCTCACAAGGACCGGGTTTTCAGTGGCAATATTACAGAGATATTTCACTCACATCAACTACTCCTTCTTCTGATTTTCAGATAAAAATAACATTATCTGCAGGTCAATACACTAATATGATGGCAAATGGTGAAGATTTAAGGTTTTATGATGAGTTTAATAACAAATGTGATTACTGGATTGAAACATGGAATACGGGCGGAACATCATACATTTGGGTTGAAGTGGCTACAGCAGGTACTGATTTATTGCAAATGTATTACGGAAATTCCGGAGCATCAGCTGAGAGTGATGGTGATGCAACATTTATTTTCTTTGATGATTTTCCGGGCTCAGGTATTGATGCAGCAAAGTGGGATACCAAAATAGGCTCAACAGGAGCTGTTACTGTTTCTGGTGGTGCGGTTACAATTAACAGTGGCTCAATTGACGGAGAAGGCTCTCAAATTATTGCAAAAACTGGTTTTGATTATTCAACCGGAACAATTATTGAAACAATTATTGGGGCAGGTGGAACTGCTAATTCTACTGAATGCGGAACCAGAGGTTCATTCTGTGGTGCAACTTCTTTAAGCGGAACCAGCACTTTCTTTACCGTTGATGAACCTGATAATTCTCAGTATGCATGCTGGTCTATCGGAAGAGATGGATACATCGGGACAGCCGCCATACATAGAAATTCAGGCGGTGCAATTGATGCCCTTAGAACCGGAGATTATAATGCAAATGACCTTGCTGCTGTTGCAATAGAAAATGGAAGAGTTCAATATTTTATAAATAATGTTTCTCAAACAATTAATACTACTAACACTCCTGCAACAACTCTCTATCCTGTAATTAATTATATGAGAAATGGATGCCATCCGGCAGGAAACAGAACTATTCTTCTAAATCAAATTAGAGTTAGAAAATTTTTAAATACTTACTCAACCAATGTTGTGGTCGGTGCTGAAACTAAAAATTCTAAGCCTATAGGTAACGGCATATATACAGACGGTGTAAACGACTACGTCAGAATACCAAACGCATATTATACATTCACAAACCAAATAACAGTCGAAGCATGGGTTTATTTTAATAACGACAACTGCTGGATGGGGCAATCCATAGCCGATGTAGATAACATGGCTTCTAATGTATGGATTTGGCATGACAATGGATCCAACGGATTAACATGGTATGTTAATGATAATGGAACATGGAGAAATATTTCTTATACTCCAACTCTTGGTTGGCACCATGTTGCAACTGTTGCAAATGCATCTGGTTTATACATTTATATAGATGGTGTTTTGGTGCAATCCGGTGCCGGTATTTCATCTGGTATTAGAAATGTATCCGGTTCTGTGATTGATATTGGTAAAGATTCACGATTTCCAACCGGAGTTAACCGTGAATCAAGTGCTATTTACGATGAAGTTCGTATATGGAACACTGCCCGTTCACAAGTTGACATTCAATCAACTATGAACACAATGCTTAATGGTGATGAAATCGGTTTAGTTGGTTATTACAGAATGGATCAGGGTATTGCAGGTGGCGATAATACCGGATTAGTTAACGAAGTTATTGACAACACAGGAAACTGTCGCAAAGGTACAATGTACAACTTTGCAAGAAACGGAGCAACTTCAAACTGGGTTAGCACAGCAAATGATGAAGCCCCAATACCGACAACTTATGCTGCTACTTCTATTCAAGGAACAGAAGCTCAATTAAACGGCGAAATTTTATCAATCGGAGGGTCTAATGTTACAACTCGCGGTTTCTGTTATTCAACTTCTGATTGCCCAACAATTAATGATGATTTAGTTAACGAAGCAGGTACTTTTGCCGCAGGAACATACAATTTATCAGCAACAGGTCTTTCATCCGGCACAACATACTATTATCGTTCTTATGCAACAAATTCACAAGGTACAAGCTATGGCGAAGTGCAATCTTTTGCGACTACGGCATATACACCTTTGGGAAATGCTCTTGATTTTGATGGGACTAATGATGCTGTTTCAATAGCAGATAATGCTACATTAGATATAACTAATCAATACACCTTTGAGACTTGGGTTTATATCGACAGTTATCAATATGGTACTTTAATTACAAAATTTGAAGATGATGGAAACAATAGAGGTTGGATGATAAATTTTGGTGAATTAGGAGACAATTCAAGATTATATGTGGTTCATTCTCAATTAGGAACATGGACTAATGCAATCCAATGGAATACCGGATTTTCTGCTGCTCTAAATACATGGTACCATATTGCAGTAGTATATGATGGGACTCTCGGATCAGGAAATATCAAGTTATATGTTAATGGTAGTTTTTTTAGTCAAACTAATTGGGCATATTCGACAACTCCAAATGCAGCAAACGTTCTTATTGGCGGATATGATGGTTCTGGAAACGGTTTAAATGCCGGACCTAACAGTAGATTATTCAATGGAAAAATGGACGAAGTCAGACTTTGGAACATTCCTTTAACAGAAGCTGATATTCAAAATAATATGTATGATTATCTCAATGGAAATGAAGCCGGATTGATTGCATACTACCGTTTTGATCAAGGTGTTGCCGATGGTAACAATACAACACTTGTAAACGAAGTAATTGATTATTCAGGCAACTGTAACAAAGGTACTTTAACCAATTTTGCAAGAACTGGAGCAACTTCAAACTGGGTTCACCCCGGAAATCCCGAAGCTCCAATACCTACAACTTACACAGCAAGTTTAATTGCTTCAACTTCTGCTCAATTAAATGGTGAAATTTTTGCAATTGGTGAAACAGACGTAACAGAACGAGGTTTCTGTTATTCAACTTCTGATTGCCCAACTATTGATGATGATTTGGTAAATGAAACAGGAACTTACGCTGCCGGAACATATAATTTATCCGCATCCGGACTAAATCCCGGAGTAACATATTATTATCGTTCTTATGCTACTAATGCACAAGGAACAAGTTATGGAGAAGTACAATCATTTACTACATCTTTTGTTCCGCTTGGAAATGCTCTTGATTTTGATGGAACTGATGATTATATTGAAATGTCAAGCTCTTTAATTGCTCCAACACAAACACAATCTGTTACAATAGAAGCTTGGGTTTACCCAAAAGCATATAACTGTTATGTTATGTCAAAATATCTTAATCTAAATGCAGCTCAATCAAATTATTTTGTGATGATTAACGGTGGTGGAAATATATATGTAACTGCTGACGGCTCAAACACTTTAACATCAACAACCTCAATTCCGTTAAATCAATGGTCTCATATTGCTGTTGTTTTTCAAGATGGTGCTAACAATACGAAATTCTATATAAACGGCGTTTTAGATGCTACTTCTGGCGACCTTAATTATAACACAATTAATGGATCTTCTACATACCGAATAGGAATTATTAATAACTCAGTCGGTGGATGGCTAAATGGTCAAATTGATGAAGTAAGAATATGGGACGATGTAAGAACTGAAACAGAAATTCAAAACAATCTGTATAGTTACCTTGTTGGAAATGAAAGTGGCCTTGTTGCTTACTATCGTTTCGATCAAGGTGATATTGCAGCTGATAATACCGGACTCGTCAATGAATTAATTGACTATTCAGGAAACTGTAACAAAGGAACACTTAATAACTTTACAAGAAATGGAGCAACTTCAAATTGGGTACATCCCGGAAATCCTGAAGCACCAATTCCTTCAACTTCTGCTGCTACATCAATTGCTTCAACTTCTGCTCAACTTAACGGAGAAATATTTGCAATCGGTGAAACTGATGTTACAACTCGTGGTTTCTGTTATTCTACGTCTGATTGTCCTACAATTGACGATGATTTGGTCAACGAAACTGGAACCTATGCT
>JAFGUD010000363.1 GCA_016938685.1 Bacteroidales bacterium
CCGACGTTAGGAGGAGTCTGGACGGCGACAGGTTTTTTTACAAGTAAAAGACTCCTCATTCTTCGGAGTAGTAAAAAGTTGGTTATTGTAAACAATCACATCAATAACAAAGCAGTCGATAAAGTGCTATAACCGACTCTCAGTCAAGATTACTGACGTGTTAGCTCCGCCGGTGCTTATCTATCGTTCGTAATAACGCTAATTATTAGATAGTTAAACATTTATATATTACCTTTAATAGTCATAACAAACTAAAAAACATTATTCTTCTAAAAAATAGACAAAATAGCCTGAATGAGAATAATTATACTTTCCCGATGTATATTCTTTTTTATAAACCTCAAAATATATCGTATCATTTGAAATTTTACCTAAATATTTGCGGTAATCTGTTGAAAATGCAGTATAATCAACAATGTTTAATTTTATGGTGTCTGAATAAAAATTATATCGTCCCCAAGACGCTTTTCGGTATTTTGGAACACCGTTTTTTTTGCGTTTCGTGTCGATATAACCATTTTTGAAACCGTTATCCGGTTCTATGGCAGTTCCTCCCAAATAATAGACAGTTCCGTCAGGGTAAAATTTTAAATATTCGTAATAATGTCCCGAAATACCTTCGCCTTTTGTATAATAGAAATTTTCGGTTTTTAATTGGGTGTTTTTGTCAAGCTTAAAATCTTTGTCGTAATACTCAAAACTTTGAGGTTTTTTGTATGGATAAAGGACATTTTCAATAAGATTATCGGCAACTGTGCATGAAGAAAAAACAAATGCAATAACCAATAAAACTGCGGAAAGTATTTTCATATTGAATATTTTCCAAAACAACCGCAATAATTGACCCATTATTGTTTTTATCGGACTAAAAAAACTTCAAATTTTGTTCCTTTTCCCGGTTCGCTTTCAACATTTATAGTTCCGTTGTGTTTATCAATTATTTTTTTCAAAATGGATAATCCTAATCCGCTTCCTTCGATGTTTTGAGTTTGTTTATTTTTAATTCTCACAAATTCCTGAAAAAGCATTTCTACTTCATCTTTTGCCATTCCGATTCCTGTATCTTCTGCTATAATTTTTATCTTTTTATCTTCATTTTTGATTGTTAAAAAAACCTTGCCGTTGTCAACATTGTATTTTATAGCGTTAGAAATCAGATTATTAAAAACAATATTCATTTCATTTTCATTGCAGAGCATTTTACATTCCGATGGAAAATCAGTATAAATTTTTATATTCTTTGCCTCGCTCATGGGTTCAAGAGTTTCAATTATTCTTTTGGCAAGAAAACATAAATCGAAATCGTTTTTGTAAGTATTTCCATTCTGAGTTTCAACTCTTGTTAAATCCAACATATCTGTAATAAGAGTTCGCATTCCTTTTATTCGTTCAATTGAACGATCAATCATGTTTTTGTAATCGTCTATTTTTTCACCAACTTGTTTTTCCTGCATTATTCTCAAATAGCTTTCAACAGCATTAATTGGCGATTTTAACTCGTGTCCGATAATTGATAAAAACTGAAACCTGAATTGTTTTTCGTCTTTGTTTGTGTTTTGAGTTAATCGTTTTAAATAAAGATGTTTTGTGATGCTTTCCATTGCACTTCTTAGTTCTGCCGGCGTAAACGGTTTGGGCACAAAATTATAAGCCCCTTCGTTTGTTGCTCTAACCGCCAAATCTAACGATGCAAATGAAGTAATCATCATTACAGCACAGTCTATTTTTTCTTCTTTAATTTTATGCAAAATTTCAATTCCTTCAATCCCCGGAAGTTTGTTGTCGAGCAGAATTATGTCGTAATTTTTGCTTTTGATTTTTTCCAAGGCAACAAAACCGTCTTCGGCTTCTTCAAGCTCATATTTAAAATCTTCCTCAATAAAAGGATACGATGTTGAAAAATTTGATAAAATTCTGATAATTCCCGAACGAATTCCGGGTTCGTCATCTACTATTAAGGTTTTTAAAGTTGCCATGGCTTTTGATTTAACAATAAATAATTAGTAATTAAGAATAAAAAAATAAGAATAAAAAACTATATTAGCTATTAAACATTAACTATTAATTATTAATTATTAATTATTTTTAGATTTTTAGTAATTTTTTCAATTCTCTGTGTAATTGATCTTCTCTGATATTTTTTTCCATGTACAAGTCGGCTTTTATCCATTTTTTTTCTTCTTCGCTATCAAGTCCGAAAATCATTCCTGTTTCACTTGCAACAGCAGTCAAAATAACAACCGGAGTTTCAGGGTATTTTTTCTTGATTTTATACGAAAGAATAAAACCGCTATCTTCTTGTTCCATCATTAAATCAAAGATTGCCAAATCAGGTTTATTATCCTCTAGATATTCTTCCGCTTCTTTTTGACTATCTTTTTTAATTGCGTTAAACCCAAATTTTTCAACATACAGACCTATTATTTGAAGTTGATCTGCATCATCATCAACGATTAAAATATTCTTCTTTGTTTTCATTTTTATTTTGTTTATCTGTTAACCAATGTCCTTTAATTCAGACATCAGTAAATATTTTTAGTAATTATTTTTTAGTTCTTATTTCTTAGCTCTTAGTTCTTATTTCTTTACTCTTAGTTATTAGTTTTTTTAGGAATTGATACTATAAAACTTGTACCAACTTCTCCATTTTCCGGATTGTCATTTGATTCAACATCAATTTTTCCTTTGTGCATTTTTACAATTCCGTATATCAACGGCAATCCAAGTCCGGTTCCTTTTCCCAAAGGTTTTGTAGTAAAAAATGGTGTAAATATTTTATCCAAATTTTCTTTTGAAATTCCGGAACCGGTATCCTTAAATTTTATGTTCAGATAGAAATCGGTTTCAGAAATTTCAATCAATAATTTACCTCCGTCAGGCATTGCTTCAAAAGCATTTTTTTCAAGATTATTAAAGACCTGCATCATTTGATCATAATCAAAATAATAAAACTTCTCCGGAGCATTATTAATAATTTCAATTTCAATATTTTTTGGTACAATAACAGCCTCAATACTATGTTCAGTAAATTTTAGAATGTCAGTTTTTTGATATTTAGTCTGATTTTTTCTAGCAAAATTAAGTAAGCCTCCAACAATATTTTTACATCTTTCAGCTTGTTCTGTAATAAGTTCTAAATCTTTATAAATTTGAGCATCAGGATCAACTTCTTCTTTCAAAATATTGCTGTACATAGTAATAACACCAAGCGGATTATTTAATTCATGAGCAATTCCGGCTGAAAGTTGCCCCATACTAGCCAATTTTTCTGATTGTTTTAACGCTTGTTTGGCAGTTGCTAATTTATTGTTTGACACATTTAAACTATCAATAGAATTATGAAGTTGCTCAATTGTGTATGGTAAACACATTTCGGCTTCGGCTAAACCAACAATTATTGCATTTGCATGTTCAACACAAGTATTGTAACCACATGCACCACAATTCAAATGGTCAATTTCAGAAAATTTGCCTAGTTTTCGCAGCACTTCATCAATTTGTTGCTTAGAAGGTTGTTTTAAACGTCTGTCCTGAACGTCAAAAGTGCGTGATAATTCAATATCCTTATATTCATCAAAATTCTTTTGCCATTCTTCTGCATCTAAATTTGTTATTTTTTCATTTACATACTCTTTAATTTTAGTACGTCGACTAAAACGTCTTCCTTTTCTTGACATTCCAGCTCCCTGAATACACCCTTCGCAACATAAAAGTTCCAAATAATGTGTTTTTAAAGTACCTTCTTCAAACTCTTGAATGGCAGCCGTAAAATTTTTTTGTCCATCGGCAGCAATAATATCCTTCTCTCCTATTTTTTCATTTTTACCCATTGTTTGCAACATTCCTCTGCTAATTGGAAAAATTGCGCCTCCTCCGGCTTTGGGTTCATCAAAATCAAGTTTATTATTTTCATCAGGTATTATTTGTTTAAAATGAAGCATTTCTCTTAACTCGCTGAATGTTATAACAAAATCAAGTTCATTACTTTCCCATTTTTTTGCAATGCACGGACCAATAAAAACAACTTTTACATCATCTCCGTATTTTTTATTTACTATTCTTTTTGTTGCAATCATTGGCGATTGCAACGGAGCAAGATTATTTATTAATTCAGGATGATATTGTTTAACATAAGTAACTATTGCAGGGCAATCAGAAGAAATTATAGTTTTTCCATTGCAACTACTAAGTAAATCTTTGTACTGTTTTGCAACCACATCTGCTCCAAATCCAACTTCTACAACCTTGTAAAACCCAAGTTTTCTTAACATTCCAACAACAATTTTGTAATCGTCTATTTCTTCAAATTCTGCCGGAAAACTTGGAGCAATGCAGGCAATAACTTTTGCATCTGATTCCAATAAGTAAAGAACTTCTTTTTCAAATCTCAGAAAATTTTTCGCACCCTGACTACAAACTTTAACACAATTACCACAAGCAATACACCTTTCGAGTATAATCTCTGCTTGTCCATTGGAGATTTTAATTGCTTTCGCTGGGCATTCTCTCACGCAGGAATAACAGACTCTGCATCTGTCTTTTACGGTATATACGAGTGGTTCGCGTGCCATTTTTTTATTGTTATAAAGTTATCGAGTGATCAGTAGCCAGTGACCAGTGACCAGTAGCCAGTGACCAGTAGCCAGTAACCAGTAGTCAGTAGCCAGTAGCCAGTAGCCAGTTGTCAGTAACCTGTAGCCAGTAGCCAGTGACCAGTAGTCAGTAGTCAGTAGCAAGAAGCCAGTGACCAGTGACTAGTTGACCAGTTTTCGTGTGTTTTTTTTTAGGTTTAAGCCCCAAACGGTGGAAAATCCGCCTGAGGCACACTAAACCCTTTTCTACGGTGTTTTAAAACCGAAGAATCAAAAAAACCAAAACCTTAAATTTTTATATTAGAACATCTCTTTTTTGATATGTTGTATGCAATAACTCATGCGCTTTGTGACTATTCGGTTCTCCAAGGAAATTATTATATAATTCTATAACTTCCGGGTTTTTATGAGAAACCTTCAATGTTTCTTTTTCGTCAATTATATAAAGAGCTTTCATTCTTTCTTTTAGAGCATTTTCATCTGCATTTATTTTTTGTCCACCACCTCCGATACATCCTCCGGGGCACGCCATTACTTCGATAAAATGAATATCATTTCGTCCATTTGCTATTTCGTCAAGTAATATTTTTGCATTTGCCAAGCCACTAACAACAGCAACTCCCAGAGATAATCCATCAATATCAACTTTTGCTTCTTTTCGTCCTTCCAATCCTCTTACAGCTTTTACCTTGAAATTAATAAGCTCATTACCAGTAAGTTTGAAATAAGCAGTTCTAATTGCAGCTTCCATAACACCACCTGAAACTCCAAATAATTTTCCGGCAGAACTTCTTAGTCCATGAGGAGAATCAGTTAATTCTGGTTCAAGATTTTTGAAATCAATTCCAAAAGTTTTAATCAATTCTGATAATTCACGAGTAGTTAATACCGCATCAACATCACTGTATCCATTTTGAGTCATTTCATCACGTTGTCCTTCAAATTTTTTAGCAGTACAAGGCATTATTGAAACCGAATAAATATTTTTAGGATCAATATTGTTTTTTTCTGCGTAATAAGATTTTATTACAGCTCCTAACATTTGTTGAGGAGATTTACAAGTCGAAACATTATCTAAAAATTCCGGTGCAAATTCTTCGGCATATTTTACCCATGCCGGACAACAGCTTGTTATTAAAGGTAATTTTCCGCCATTTTGAATTCTATTGATAAGCTCTGTTCCTTCTTCCATAATTGTAAGGTCGGCAGAAAAAGTTGTATCAAATACTTTACTGAAACCAATTCTTCGTAGAGCTGCATTTAATTTCCCATTAACATCTGTACCTGCGTTAAAATCAAAATCTTCAGCAATAGAAACTGAAATTGCGGGAGCATATTGAGCGACAACAATTTTTTCAGGATTATTTATTGCTTCAAGAATTTCAGGAAAATGTTTCTTTTCTGAAAGTGCTCCTGTAGGACAAACCATGATACATTGACCGCAGTTTACGCAACTTGATGTATTCAAACCTTTATCGAAAGTTGTTCCAATTACAGTTTTGCTACCTCGATTTATAAAATCTATCGCAGAAACACCCATTACTTCTTCGCAAACTCTTACGCAACGACCGCACAAGATACATTTTTCAGGATCTCGTTTTATGCTTGCACTCGATAAATCTAATTTTAATTTGCTCTTTTTACCCCTGATTTTTCTTTCTCTAATTTGCAGATTATCAGAAAGATTCTGTAATTCGCAATTTTGATTTCTTACGCAATACAAACAATCGTCAGGATGATCTGAAAGAAGTAATTCAACAATTGTTTTACGAGAGTTAATAACTCTTGGCGAATGAGTTTTAACTTTTAGTCCGTCGTAAACAGGAAAAGAACAAGAAGGAATAAGTTTTCCGCTATCAACATCTTCAACAACACATATTCTGCATGCTCCGGTAGGAAACATATCTTTCATGTGACACAAAGTAGGAACATGAATATTATTCCGTTTTAAAACGTCTAAAATTGTTTCTCCGTTAAAAGCTTCTGCCGATTTATTATTTATTTCTATTTTCATTTTAATTAAGTTTTAAGTTTGTCGAGTTATCGTGTTTTCGAGTTTATAACTTTGCTCTCGAATAATAACTACTCAAATACTCGACAACTATTTTACTATTATTGCATCAAATTTACAAACTGTTTCACATGTTCCACAACCAATACATTTATCTTCTATGATGAAATGTGGAGTTTTTGGGCTACCAATAATTGCACCTGTCGGACATTTTTTAACACATGCATGACAACCGGTACATTTATCAACAACAATGTTGAAAGTTCTAAGTTCTGTACATATATTAGCTGAACATTTTCTTTCAAAAATATGTTCTTCGTATTCGTTTTTGAACCATTTTAAAGTGCTTAATACCGGATTTGGAGCAGTTTGTCCAAGCCCGCATAAAGATGTATCTTTGATGACCTGTGCCATTCTTTCCAGTTGAATAATTCCATTAAATCTTTCAAGCGCCTCATTTTCGTTCATTGGCTTTTTGGTAATACTTTCAAGAATTTCCAACATTCTTTTTGTGCCTTCTCTACAAGGAATACATTTTCCACAACTTTCACGTTGAATAAAATCCATAAAGAATTTGGCAACATCAACCATACAAGTATCTTCGTCCATCACAACCAATCCGCCGGAACCCATCATTGCTCCTACTTTGATAAGAGAATCGTAGTCGATTTTAATATCCAGATTTTGTTCGGTGATACAACCACCAGAAGGACCTCCAATTTGAACAGCTTTAAATTTTTTGTCGAAATTGATACCTCCACCAATTTTAAAAATAACCTCTCTAATAGTTGTTCCCATTGGAACTTCAACCAAACCTGTAAGTTTTACATTTCCCGAAAGAGCAAAAACTTTTGTACCTTTACTACCTTCGGTTCCAATTGAAGAGTACCATTCGTAACCATTTTTGATTATTTCTGCAACATTTGCAAAAGTTTCAACATTATTTATGATTGTTGGTTTTCCAAAAAGGCCGCTTACAGCAGGAAATGGGGGACGAGGACGGGGCATTCCGCGTTTTCCTTCAATACTTTGAATTAAAGCGGTTTCTTCGCCACAAACAAAAGCGCCCGCCCCCATTTTTATTTTAATTTCAAAATCAACTCCTGTTTCAAAAATATTTTTGCCGATTAAACCATATTCAGTTGCTTGTTTTATAGCTATTTTAAGTCGCTCTATTGCGAGTGGATATTCAGCACGGATATAAACATAAGCTTTTGTTGCTCCAATTGCATAAGCTCCAATTGCCATTCCTTCGATTAAACGATGAGGATCACCTTCGATTACTGCTCTGTCCATAAAAGCTCCCGGATCGCCTTCATCTGCGTTGCAAATAATATATTTTTGGTCGTTTTTTTCTTTTGAAGCAAATTTCCATTTTTTTCCGGTAGGAAAGCCACCTCCTCCACGACCACGAAGACCGCTCTTTTCAACTATATCACAAATTTCTTCTGACGAGTGATTTTTTATTGCTTTTAAATAATTTGCATAACCACCACGAGCTATATATTCTTCTATTTTAACAGGATTTATAATACCACAATTTTGAAGAACAATTCTTTTTTGAGGTTTGAAAAATGGGTGTTCATATATACTTTCCACATTTTCCCATGATTTATTTTCGGAAGGGAATTGACCTAATATATAAGCTTTTGGCACATTAAGTTCAAAAATATTCTTCAAAATATCTTCAACATCGTTTTCGTACACATTAGAAAAAGAAATACGGTTGAGTCCTGGTAACTGAATATCCATTATTGGTTCGTAAGCACAAAGACCAATACAACCAATTTCAATTATTTCAGCATCATAACCGTTTTGTTGAATAACTTTTTCAGCAGCAGCTTTTGTTTTTGCAGCTCCGGCTCCAAGTCCACATGTTCCGGCTCCAATATATATTACAGGTTTTTCTGTTTTTTCTCTACGAAGAATTTTAAGGGTTTTTACGTCCTCAAGAGAAAATTTTTTGGAATTATCTGCAATTAAAAGATTATTTATTAAAAAGTCTCTAAGTATATTATTAGTTGTCATTTTATTCAGCTTTTTGTCTGTATGAGTTAATTATTTCCTTGATAGATTCAGAAGTAACTTTAGCATGGAAATTTCCATTCACAGAAATGACAGGAGCAAGTCCACATGCACCTATACATGCTACTATTTCAAGACTGAAAATACCGTCTTTTGAAGTTTGTCCTGCTTTGATTTTTAAGAATTTTTCAACTTCTGCAAGAACTGTTGCCGATCCCAAAACATGACAAGCCGTTCCTCTACATAATTGAATATGATATTTCCCTTGTGGTTCAAATCGGAATTGATTGTAAAATGTAGCTACTCCGTAAATTTTACTTGTTGGTAATTTTATTTTTTTTCCCACAAGTGTTATTGCTTCTTCGGATAAAAAGCCTTCTTTTTCCTGAATTTCTTGTAAAATAGGAATCAAGTTGTCTCTTTCTGTCGACGTGTGTTCAAGTATTTTGTCTATTGCTTGTGACATAATTTTCTGTTTTGCTGTTCTGGAAGCATGAGAGCTTCCTCTATTTTTTATTTAAAGCTGCACCACCTATGGAATATGGATGATAAACTCAGAATTAAGTGATGCAGCTAATCATGTAAAAGAGTGTTTGTTATGTAAATCGGAACGTACTTAAATCACTTATGACTTTTGTTTTATTCCCCGATAAAAATCGAGTTATACAAACTGCTTGTTCCTCCTAGACTTATTCAAAAACTCCAGATATATAAGAAAGATTAGTTTAATAATTTTTCGATTTGAGGTAACAATTTTTTTGAATCCACAGGTTTTTTTATAAACCCATTAACAGGTACCCAAATTGTTTTTTTGTTTTCGTCAATGTAGTCGATTCCGGCTTCACCATTAACTGTGTTTTGAATCAAAAGAACGTCTAATTCTTTGTTTGAGATAGTTTTACGAAATTCGTGAGCCATTTTAATCATGTCATTTTCACTTGTTTCCATCACGTAGATAGAAGTTTGCATTACAACAGGAATGTGGCTGAATTCTTTGGTATCACGAATTGCTTTTGCCAATTCAAAGCCTTCGAAATGTGTAGACATCATTACGTCAAGGATTGCAAGATCAGGTTTTTCAGCATTCAACTTTTCAAGTCCTTCTTTTTTTCCATTAGCTGTTACTACTTGATAACCTTCGTTGGTTAAAATTGTTTGCAAAATGTTGATTACGTCGATGTCGTCATCTACTACTAAAATTTTTTTTGTTGTGTTCATGGCTGTAAGTTTTTAAGTTTTATTTATTGTTTTTTATTTATATTTAAAATTGTAAATCAAAGTATCAATCACATTTTCTCATTCTATATCACACACTCTGAATTCATTATTCGATTTTCTACATTTAAAAGTCCCTCCGACAGATAAATCCTTTCATTTGGATTTTCAATTATCATCTTTAAAATATTCAGATTATTTTTACTTTTTGAAAGATATCCCCTTGCTCCGTAAGCTAAAGTTCTACTTATAATACATTGTTGTTCCAAAGAAGTATAAACAATCATTGTTAATTCGGGTTTTATTTCTAATGCTCTTTTAATAAGATCAATACCACTTTTTTCTTCTAATCTGATTTCGGTAAAAATGATATCCGAATTATTATTTGTAATAAAATTTAAAAAGTCATCTGTTTTTGAGAACTGTGCTATAATTTCTACTCCTCCAATATCTTCTAATGTTCTTTTTAATGCGTCTCTGAAATAAACATTGCTATCGACTATTATTACTTTTTTTGTACTCACTTTTTGTTTTGTTTTATGTTTCAAAAATACGGCGAGAAAAAAACATACTATAGAGGTGATTTCTAAAAAAGTTTTAGGGGTATTTACCTCTACAAAAGAATTTAGTTGCTGATTAACAGTTGATTACGTGATTTCAGGAAAGTTTATTTGAATCTGTAAATACTTGATTAAATGAAGGTTATAAACGAAAAAAACTTATTTTTTTTTGAAAAAAACTTAAAAAAGGGGGATTTACCTTAGAAAAAACAACCAATCTTGAATATTTACTTTTAGATATTTTTTTCACTAATTATTAAAGCATTAACGTTAAAAGTTAGAAATTTTCCGGAAAAACAAACTTGTATTTTCACGAAAAAAAAATAACTTTGTAGAACTTTTTAAAATTTTAACTCAAAACTTATTCAAAATGAAATCTTTAAAAGGAACTCAAACCGAACAAAATTTATTAAAAGCATTTGCAGGCGAATCCCAAGCCAGAATGCGTTACGATTATTTTGCAAAACAAGCAAAAAAAGAAGGTCTGGAACAAATTTCTGCTTTATTTGAAGAAACTGCAATGAACGAAAAAGAACATGCGAAAAGATTCTTTAAATTTCTTGAAGGCGGAATGGTAGAAATTACAGCAATGTATCCGGCAGGAAAAATAGGAACTACCTTAGAAAACCTTAAAGCTGCTGCTGATGGAGAAAACGAAGAATGGACAGAACTTTATCCTCATTTTGCAAAAGTAGCAGAAGAAGAAGGCTTTAAAGATGTAGCAGTTGCTTTCCGCAAAATAGCAGAAGTAGAAAAAGATCACGAAAAACGATACAGAAAACTATACGAAAACCTTGAAAATGGTCATGTTTTCAAACGCGATGGAAAAATTGTATGGAAATGTCGCAATTGTGGATTTTTACACGAAGGAGAAAATGCTCCGCAAATGTGTCCTGCATGTTTGCACCCACAATCTTACTTTGAAATTCATGTTGAAAATTACTAAACAAATTATAAACTCCGCAAATGCGGAGTTTTTTTTGCACATTACTCTTCTGTCCCAATTTCTTGAATAAAATTTTTGCGATTAAAAAATAATGCGATAAAGGCTATAAATGCAAGGCTGAAAATCATATAACAAAAAACGAATAACCATTTTCAGGTTATTCGTTTTTGTTTTGAGTTTAAAAATATTCTTATTCAAATATATTTTTAACCCGAATTATTCAATAGAGTTTGTTAAAATAACAGGAAGTTTTTATTTTTAGGCATCATAAACGATTCAAAATATCACCCAA
>JAFGUD010000364.1 GCA_016938685.1 Bacteroidales bacterium
ATGACAACTTGATTTTATGTTCAATAACAGGAGGATAGAATAAATTTTTTTATTACTTTCCCCTCCTGAAAACACAAAAATTTAACTTAATTCTCCAACACCAATATGTGTTATACTGTGGTGTTGAGTGGAATTAATTAATTATCATGAATCAAATTGAAAGCTTAGTTGAAGATGAAAGAAAGGTCGCAACAAGACTTGCTCTATGAAATTGAGAAGTTAAATAAAAAAGTAGCTGATTTAGAGTATCTGGACAAAAACAGCGGCTTTCAAGAATTAGTTGAAATGTTACCTGAAATTATATTTCAAACTGATGAATCTTTAAATATAACTTATGTAAATAAAAAGGGATTAGACCTGTTGGGATATACATTCAACGATTTATCGCATGGATTAAATGGGTTCGATATGTTAACTCCTTCTTCAAAAGAGAAAGCACAGAAATATTTTTCGATGAGACAAAAAGGTATTGATGCCGGGGTTATTGAGTATGTCGCTCTAAAGAAAAATGGAAGTACTTTCCCAATTTTATTTCACGCAAAATCAATTAGACGAAACGAAAAATTTGAAGGCCTGATTGGAGTAATTGTAGACATAACCGAACAGAAAAAACTGGAAAATGAACTTATTCAGGCAAAAATAAAAGCTGAGGAGTCTGATAATTTAAAATCAGCCTTTCTTGCTAACCTGAGCCATGAAATCAGAACCCCGATGAATGGTATCCTGGGTTTCACCAGTTTGTTAAACGAACCCGACATCTCCAGTAAGAGAAAAAAAGAATTTATTGAAATCATCCAGAAAAGTGGCCAACGGATGTTGAATACTGTAGATGATATAGTTGAGATATCAAAAATTGAAACGGGACAATTAAACATTAATCTTGTCAGGTTAAATATCAAAAATCACCTGGTGACTTTGTATAATTTTTTCAGCCTCGAAGCCAAAAACAAAGGATTACAATTTTATATCGATAAAACGTTGAAAGATGAAGAAAGTGAGATACTAACCGATAAATATAAACTGAGTTCAGTGATTTCTAATTTAATAAAAAACTCGATCAAATTTACCGATGCTGGTGGAGTCATCGTAATGGGTCTTGAAAAAAAAGAAGACAAAATTGAGTTTTTTATAAAGGATAATGGAATTGGAATCCCTCTTTGCAGCCAAAAGGCCATTTTTAAACGATTTGTAAAAGCAGATACAGATAACAAGCGAGTTTACGAAGGATCAGGATTGGGACTTTCCATAGCAAAATCTTTTATTGAATTGTTAGGAGGGAAGATATGGGTAGAATCAGGTTCAGAACAAGGGTCCACTTTCAAATTTAACATTCCGTATGATTCGGGAAAAAATGAACAACTAACCGCACAACTTGAAACAGAAATAACAGTAGATGAATTCAAAAATAGAGCACTAAAAATATTAATTGTTGAGGACGATGAAATAAACCGTATGTTTTTTTCAACCCTACTTAATGGATATTGCAAAGAATTAACAGAGGCTGAAAATGGAAAGGAAGCTGTGGAGATTTGCAAAAAAGATACAAATATTGACTTGGTTTTTATGGATATAAAAATGCCGGTGATGGACGGTTTTGAAGCAACTAAAGAAATTCGGAAATTCAATAACGATATTAAAATAATTGCGCAAACAGGTTATGTTTTAGGAGGCGACAAGGAAAAGATATTAGCTTCCGGATTTGATGGTTATATCTCAAAACCAATACAAAAAGAAAAACTAGAAACCATTCTTAAAAAATTCTGAAGGTTATAATATTTTAGGTCATAATTAACTGATTCCTGCAAAGTTAAAGATTTCAACTGTTAGTTAAACATTTTATCTGGTATCTTTTGACAGTTGGTTATTCTCATACAATATGTTTGGATTATTGACACAGTTTCGAATTTTGTTGGTCAAATAAATATTTAATACGATTTTTTATTATCCAGTTGTTGATACATAATTCAGAATAATTTGAATTTGAAGAGCTGTTTGATATGGTAAAAAAATGAGAATTATTCTCACTCATTGCAATAAATTGAATTTTGTTTTCTATTTTTGAGAAATATTCTCATAAAACAAAAAGTATGTTACTCGAATTTTCAGTAAGCAATTTTCTTTCTTTCAAAACAAGAACGACGCTAAGTCTAGCTGCTACCTCAATTAAGGAGCATATTGACACCAATATATTTTCTACCGAACGAATTGACTTATTAAAAGGGGCTGTAGTTTATGGAGCAAATGCGAGTGGAAAAAGCAACTTCATTCGTGCAATGTCTACCATGCGACGACTTGTGTTACAGTCTTTCGATCAATCATCCACGGATGAGTTGAATGTAACTCCCTTTTTACTAAGCACGGAAACAGAAAAAGCTCCATCTTTTTTCGAAACAATTTTTATCATTGACAACGTCCGCTATCGGTATGGCTTCGAAGTAAATAATAAACAGGTCTAAGTACATGACAAAAATTTAAAAATTCCTATATCATCTTGGAACAAAGCGTTTAATAGCACTGAAGCTATATAAGTTAATCCA
>JAFGUD010000365.1 GCA_016938685.1 Bacteroidales bacterium
AATAACAAAAAAAAAAAAAAAAAAAAAAAAAAAAAAAAAAAAAAAAAAAAAAAAAAAAAACGCAACACTTATAGAAACAAAAAACCTAACACTAACACAAACATATTAACAACAAATATAGACACCACACCCATATCTCTGCTTTTTTCAAACACACAATCTAAATTTAGCTCAAACCCACTATCCTACCTACAAGACCTTCTACCAAACTAAAAAAAACTCTCCTAAAAACACCCACCGAATAAAACAAACCAAACATGATAAAAAAAGTTCCACGTAGAACACCTAAGAAACGGCCTAAGAAAAAACAATCCTAAAGTTCCACGTAGAACATTATCTTTTTAAATGAATAAGTATGGTGTTTATGTCTGACGGGGAAACTCCTGGTATTCTAGATGCTTGTCCTATTGTGATGGGTTTGATTTTTGAAAGCTTTTGTCTTCCTTCGGTGGAAATAGATAACAGTTTGTCGTAGTTAAAATCAGGGTTGAGTTTTAAGTTTTCAAAATTCTTAATCTTGTTAGCAATTTCTAATTCGCGCTCAATGTAGTATTTGTACTTTATAGAAATTTCAGCAGACTCTTTTACTTCCATAGAGAAGTTATTAGTAATGCAAAAATCTTTAAAAGAGTGGGAAATATTACAAATTGAGTCTATGGACACTTCTGGTCTTAACAAAATTTTAACAGCTTTTTGCGAGTGATGTAAAGGAGAGCTGTTAATAAGTTTAAAGTATTCCATTGAATCCTTAGCTGCAATACTTGTTGAAGAAAGCTTATTTTTTATGCTTTCAATTTGGGTGTACTTCTTTTTAAATTGTTCAAACCGTGTTTTACTAATTAATCCAATTTCATAACCCAGTGGGGTAAGTCTTTCGTCTGCGTTATCTTGTCTTAATAATATTCTATGTTCTGCTCGTGAAGTAAACATTCTATATGGCTCGTCTACTCCTTTTGTTACAAGATCATCAATTAAAACTCCAATATAAGAAGAATCCCTTGTTAATAAAAGTGGTTCTGAATTACGAAGAGATAAATGTGCATTAATGCCGGCAATTAAACCTTGTGCAGCAGCTTCCTCGTAACCAGTTGTGCCATTAACTTGACCCGCTAAATACAGATTAGAAACAACTTTTGACTCCAAACTATGCTCAAGTTGAGTAGGTAAAAAATAATCATACTCGATAGCGTAAGCAGGCCTAAAAATATCAGCCTTTTCAAAACCAATAATTTTCCTCAAGGCATTTATTTGAATATCTAAAGGTAATGATGAAGAAAAACCGTTAAGATAATACTCGATTGAATCAACACCTTCTGGTTCAAGAAATAATAAATGTTGATCTTTAGTAGAAAAAGTGACAAGTTTGTCTTCGATACTTGGGCAATACCTTGGTCCTTTGCCTTTAATTACACCAGAAAAAAGAGGAGAAAAACTAAACCCCTTTTTTAATTCTTCATGCACTTCATTATTGCTATAAGCAATAAAACAACTTCGGTTAGGTAATATTTGTTTAGATAATGGATCAAAGGAAAATTTGCCACCAACTTCATCTGCTTTCTGCTCTTCAAGCAAATTAAAATTAATTGTACGGCCATCAATACGAGGAGGCGTACCTGTTTTCATCCTATCAGTTTGAATACCAACTGATATAAGTTGTTCACTCAAATTAAATGAAGAGTGCTCTCCTACTCTACCTCCAACAACCTTAGTTACACCAACATGCATCAATCCATTTAAAAATGTTCCAGCAGTAAGAATAACTTTTTTTGCAAAAAACTTGACTCCCCAACCAGTTATAACACCTTTAACAACGTTATCTTGAATGATAAATTGAGTCACAATATCTTGCCAAAAAAATAAATTATTTATTTTTTCTAACCTATCTCTCCATGCTATTGAAAATTTAACTCGGTCAGACTGAGCTCTAGGACTCCACATAGCTGGTCCTTTTGATTTATTTAACATACGAAACTGTATCATAGTTTCGTCAGTAACTAAGGCAGAAAGACCACCTAAAGCGTCAATTTCTCTTAATATTTGCCCTTTTGCAATTCCACCCATTGCTGGATTGCAGGACATTTGCGCTATCTTGGTCATATCCATAGTAATAAGCAAGACAGTTGATCCCATTCTTGCAGGTGCAGCTGCAGCTTCTGCACCTGCATGACCACCACCTATAACTATAATATCATAATTACTTTTCACAATTAATGTTTTTTATAATCAAATTACTTAAACAATTTTCTTCTAATACTCTCATTTGCTCTTTTTCAGAATCAGTTTTATCATCAAAACCCAAAAGATGTAAAACTCCATGAATAATTACCCTTAAAAGTTCCGAACAAAAGGTTTGTTTATACTTAATTGAATTATCTTTAACTCTGTCATAGCTAATAAAAATATCACCAGAAAGTACACTGCCATCACAATAATTAAAAGTAATTACATCAGTATAAAAGTCATGATTCAAAAATTTTTGATTAATACTTAATAAATACTTATCAGAAGTTAAAATATAAGTCAATTCTCCAATTTCTCTATCAAATCCACAAACTACATCTTTTATCCAAGAATCAATAATTTTAAGTTGTGATAATCTGAATTCAGTATCCTCATAAAAAAAATTAATCATAAAATCAAAGATTAAAAACCATTTTAACAACCTGACCATTATCATAAGAAAATTCAACAATATCGGCAAGATTTAAAATAATAAAAACACCTCGTCCGGATAATTTTTCAACATTGGACAATTCAGTAGGATCCTCGACTAATTTATAATCAAAACCCTCACCCTCATCTTTTACAGCTATTTCAAGGCAATTATTAGATAATTTATAATAAACAGAAACAGATTTAGTAGAATCAAATTGGTTGCCATGAACTATTGCATTGTTAATAGCTTCGGAAAGCGATAAAAGAATATTCCCAAATATATCCGGCTTAATAGTAACACTTTGAGTAATTTTTTCAATTACTTCATCAGCATAAGATATATTATGAAATTCAGAAGTAAAAACAATTACGTCATCATATTTATTCTTGTCCAAGTCTGTATACATAACCATTGTAGTATGTTTTATAAAATGGGTTTAATTTAATAATTTTTTTCGAAAATGATTCATTCATCAATCTATAATCATTAAAGTATTTCTCAATTTCTTTAGGAGAAGATATTTGCACATCGTTACCTACGTGCGATTCTCTTTTCTCAGAAAACTTTCTTTGATTATCTGATTTCTGAACTTCTAGCAATCTCGTTTTAATTTGATTATCTCGTTGAATTAATTCAGGAGTTATATTATTATTCAAAATATCTTTTCGTATTTCATCATTGAGTTCATTAATTTCTTGTAACATTTCCTTCATCTCATCGGTAATACTACCAGAATTCATAATTTGTTCTAACATTTTTTGAAAAGCCTCACGTTCTCCAACCTGTTGGCCCATTGACTGACTTCCTGGTTTTTGACCATTTTTCATTTGTTCAATCATTCCCTCTAATTGCTGTTGCATACTTTGTTGCATCTGCTGCATATCGCCAACAGAAGGCTGTGGCTGTTTACCAGATTGTTGAGGTGAACCTCCTCCAGTAGAACTCATCTGGTTTTCCATGTTATTCAATGCTTCATTTAACATTAAAGCTAATTTATTGACAGCAGTAATAACATTACGTTGATCTATTGAAGCCTGCCCCCTTTTATTTGCATCTAAATTAGAAGAAGAACTAAATAAATTTTTATTAATTATTAAAAGTTGATCTGTAATAATTTTTCCAATTAAAGGATTACGCTTTGCTAATGAATTAAGAGAATCAGAAATAACCTGAAACTGTCCTAAAAGACCTAATTGATTCATTTTCAACGAGATATAAGCATCAGAACGACTAGAAAAATTCTTCTGAGTAATTAAATTAATTTTTTCTTGAGTGAATGAAAATGAAAGTAAATTTGATAATAAAAACTTAATCGTTTGCATATCCTCAGAATTTTGTTGCATTGAATTTTGTTGCATCATTGAACTCATCTGTTGAGACATCTTTTTCATATCCTCAGCTGACTTCTGTATACTCTCTGATGCTTTCTTATTTTTATCATCAAACATCTCATTTTTAGCGTTTTCCATCTCTTCTTTAATACTCTGTTCATCAGAATTAAAATCATCTAAGTCATAAGGTTTTTCTAAATCTTCATTTTTTTTCATCAAACTGTCATACTGTTGCATTAGCTCATCAAACTTAAACTCATTTGTTAACAATGAGTCTTTTTGTGCATCCGAAACATTTTTCTTATCAAAACTTTTAGAAAGTGATTCTTGCTCTTCTGCTAATTCATCTAGCTGATTTATAACACTTTGCATCTCCTGCTCTAATTCCATTCGTTTCAATAATTCTTTTGTTCTATCTAATTCCGAAGACATTTGTACATAAGAGAACTGCGTTTTCTCCATGTTTTGATCAAATTTTTTATCATCAAAATTCTCTTGCAATTTTTTTAATTCTTCAAGCAACTCCTTCAATTCGTCTGTCATTAGTTCATCAATAAGCTTTTGAATTTCTTCATGTTTCTTTAGTAGCTCTTCATTTTTAGGATCAAATGTTTTTAACTCGTTTAATTTATCTTCATTTTTATTTTTTAATGAATCTAAAGCTTGCTGTAAGTTATTTTGTTTTTTCAATAAATTTTCTATGAAATCTTGCTTTTCCCAAGAAGAAACATCCTCATTAAGCATCCTTTTTTGGAAATTATCTATATCAAGCTGAATTTCAAACGACAACTCATTAGCTAAATTTAACTCATTTTGTACTTGCTCGCTAATAGAATTAAACGTTGAATCTAACTGTTGTAGAGAAGGTATAAAATAATTAAAATAAGAGGTTGAAGTACTTTTAAAACCTGAAATATAGTCATTATCAGTAACTTTAAAATAATACTTAACTATTTGGTTAGAAGATAATTCTAGGTCACTAAAATCAAAATAAAAATAAAATTCCTGATTTAATTGATTGGGATTAATCTTCAATTTTATAGAATTAAAATCAAGTGATTCTGTATTTTCATTAAATTTATCGGTTATAACATAATTAAAAGAAACATTTCTAAAACCATAATCATCAGCAACTAAGCCCCTATAATAAAATAAAGACCTGCTATTTGAATCTCTGACAGCGTCAACTTTAATATTAGGATACAAATCGGGGACAACAGTTAAAGAGTACTTAAATAAATCTTGTGCAAAATATTTATTTTTCACAGAAATACTATAATTTACTGATTTTAAAGCTCTTATACTAGCAATAAAAAAATTATCTTTAAAGACAGAATTTACAACAGTACTATCGAAATCAATAAATAAAGAATCAACATTAGAAGCTAGAAAAGAATAATTTAAGGCAGAACCATAAGGCACTATAACATCTCCACTATTTTCTACAGAAAATGCAGGTTTACCAGTATATGTGGGAGGTTCAACGGATAAAGTAAAATTCAAAATATTAGGAGAAGGCAAAACATTGACAGAAAAAGCAGTGGAACTAAAACCGTCTGCTTCAAATTCAAATGGAAACGAATTATTTATTGATTTGAATGTATAATTAAAAACAGATTTTGACTTTAAATCCGAAATCATGGGCACTTTATTAGAACCGTAAGCTATGTATACATTAGATGGTATATACTGACCGTCGATTTTGACACTAACAGTTAAATCACTACCTGACTGAACTGTTAAATTATTATCTAGTAAAGTAAAATTAAAAGGTGCTTTTGGCTCATAAAAAACTGAATAATTAACAAAACGTTTTGTTCCAATTTCTAAAAAAGACTTATCAATAACTAAAACTAAAAGTAACAAAATAATTGGAAAAGCTAAATACTTAAAATATTTTTTTAAATCAGAAAAAGTAATAGCACTTATAAAATTAAAAAGTGATATTTGATTGATTTTCTGATTTAAACTAGCGTTCAATAAATCAATATTAACATATTTATCGACTTTTGACTGTGATTCAAGTTCCAATATATTAATCAGAATATCCTTTAATTCAGGTATTCTTTCTGAAATAGCAAAAGCAGCTGTTTTGTTACCAATTCCTGGAATAATAGAAAACATTTTGAAAAGTGGAAATAAAATAAATTCAATACAAGAACCAACTAATAAAGCAATAAAAAAGAAAAATAATATTTGTTTACTTAGTACTGGTAAAAAGAAAAAATAATTAACAGTAACACCAAGTAAAAAAAGCGATAAAAAAAGAGCAGATGCAAAAATTAATCCGCGTAAAACTTTAAATAAATAAAATTTCTTTAAATAGCTCTTAATATTAGTATGTAAAAGACTTAAACTCATTATTTTAAATATTCAAAAATTTAACAGGATTTAATTTCTGTGTATTATGCCATATTTGTAAATTTAAACAACCAAAAGAATACTTGCTGGTCGATACAGATAAAGTACCAATTAGTTGATTTTCAGAAATATTTTGACCAATACTAACATAAATAATATTCAAATTTGAATATACAGAATAATAATCCCCATGCTTTACTATAACAGAACTGCCAAAGTTAGGCAAATTTACAATAGAAACAACTTTTCCAACGTAAATACACTTAACTAGAGTATCATTCTTCGAATATAAGTCAATTCCATCATTTAAAATCTTAATGTTTTTTAAATAAGGATGATCATGCGACCCAAAAGAGCTTATAATAATAGGATTCTCCAGCGGTAAAGTACTGCTGTAAAAACTGTTATCAGAACTACTACTATCCTTAACAGCAATTTTTGTAAAATATGCTGTTAGTAAAGAATAGTCTCTATAATTCTGATTTATTAGTATACGTATATAGTCAGCCTTTTGTTGCAGTATGGAAGCAGATGTTAAAGCTAATTTAACATTGTTATCAATCTCTTGTTTTTTTTCGTAAAAATTTTTAAGATAGAAATTTAATGATTTACTATAATTTTGATAAACAAGTAACTGATTTTCAAGCTCTAAGTGTAATAAAGACAAATACTCTTTAACATTCTTTATATACTTAATAATTAACGAAATATAATTATAACGATTAAAAGCTTGATTAAAAGACTCAGAAGAAAATACAAAAAAAATAGTAGAATTTAACTGTAAACTTAAAAGATACAAATTTCTTAACATCCTGGAATATACAACTGAATAATAATCTAATACATCTTGTTGTTTTGAAATAGTATTTTTTGTACTAACAACTTTGTCTTGATAAAAGCTAATATTAGAATTTAACTTTTGCAAAATTTGTTCATCACTATCAATAACAGCCTTCACAAACAATAAGTCATAAACAGAAACAGTTGTATCTGCGTTTAAATTTGCCTTTTGCGAATACAGACAAATAAAGAAAAATAAAAAACTAATTATTAATAATAATTTGCGCATCATTAGGTAATAAAAAATCAACGTTAGCTTTGCTATCTAGAGTAAACTTCTTATTCTTAATATTAAGAAAAAGAGTATCGGTTGTAATTAAAGTTAAATCAATATTTTCTGGTAAAAAAACTTGTTCAACTAATTTATAATTATAATAATCAACAAATAGACTTTTATATAAAACATAATCAAAAATCTTGAATCCTAGAACTAAAAAATCTGGACTTATTTCGAAATTATGCACAACATCTGCAAACTTAGAATTCTTATTATAAATTATATTATTCAAATGAAAAATAGAATCAGTAACAGCTTGATAATTATTAAGTTCATAAAAATATGGATAAGGAAAAATATTTCCTGTAAATATACTTTGAAGTGAATAAAAATCCAATGCAACTCCATATTTATTTAATAGTAGCTCCTTGTTCCCGGCAAAATAATTATTCTGCAAAGGGAAATAAACTATTAGAGTATCAGGGTTAATAAAAATCTCCGCAATGGTAATACCTAAACCTGGTGAAATAGACAAATACAAAAGTGAATCTTTATACAAAATAGCTTTTCCAAAAGCTGTGTATGAGCTTGATTTGTCTTTGTATTTTAAAGAAAACCTAAACGTCAAGTCATTAAAACTTTTATTTACAGAATCTAATAATTGAGAAGAAGTAATAGTATTAGTTTTTGTTGTTTTTGTAAGCAAGTGACAAGAAGACATAAAAACAAAAAAAGTAATTATGACTAGAAAAAACTTAAATTTTAAAACACTAAATATTTTCATCTGTTAATAAATTTAATAATAAAAGCACATAGACTATAACTGTTTATTCAAGAAGATATTACCTAAATTAACAGACTTTAACCAAGCATCATTAGCTAAATCCAAATTTCCTAATTTAAGGTGAATATTTCCTAATAACTCAAAATATACAAAATTTTCAGCATTTGAATTAGATATAGCAATATTAATATAGGTTAAAGCACTATCAAAATCACCAAACTTGAACAAAATAAAGGAATAAATATAAGCAATATAAGGATTTAAAGACTCAATATCAGAGAGAATACATTCTCCAATAAGATTAAATGATTTATCCTTGTAAAGACCATTATTAGCAAAATAATAAGCAAAATAAGCAAGTAGATCACAATTTTGAGAAGCAGAAGCTAAAGCAGAATTAAAATACAAATTCTCATTGGATTGATCTTTTTGTAATCTAAAATATTGTGATAAATAAAAATCAAAATATGCAATTAAATCATTTTGATCAAAAACCAATGACTTACCAAAAATAAGTGACTCATAAGCATCATCAAGATTATTCAATTTAATACTTGCAATTCCTTTGAATAAATAAATAAGAGGTTGTGCAGGAAAAAGTTCTGACGCAAAAGTCGACAAACTATCTAACTTTTCATACATTCCAAAACGACTATACATATTGAATAAACTGGCATATATATCAAAATCAGAAATATTTTGATTAAGAGCACGCTCATACAATGCGATAGATTTATAAAACTTATTGTTAACAAAGTAAAAATTAGCTAAATAGACAGTAGAGCTAAAATCATTAAAGAACACAGAATAAAAATTATCTAACACAGAATCAAGTTCACTACTTAACTTTTTATAAGAGAAAAAATTCCTGTAATTTATGAAAAAATCAATATAAAGCTGGGAAGAATAATCATCATTAATAAATGAATTATCTAAGTAGAATAAAGCCGAATCTGTATTATCTGTAACTACAAAGTATTTAGATAAAAAATAAGACAAACCATTCTGTGGAAATTTTGAAAAACCTTCTGTCAAAACAGAATAACAATTATCAAAAAGCTGTAAATCAAATAAATACTCGGCAGAAACGATATAAGCATCTGGCTCATAATTATACTGTGTAACTAATTGATTACATTCATCAACTACCTCATCTACTGAACCTTGTAAAAATAATATATTTATTTTTCGTTTTGTTAACTCAAAAGAATTACCAAATTTTTGAGTTGCAGATTCAATAACTAAAATTTCATTTTCATAATCAGAAGTATTATTAAAAAACTCAGCAGCTTCAACAAAATCAGAATATTGATCGCTTTGTTCAATTATTTTTAAATAAATATTCGTAGCCTGATCAATAGAGTAAGTATTATAGTAACAACTTGATAACAACCTAAGATACCATAAATTTTGTGGTTCTAGCTCAACAGATTTTTCAGAATACATTGTAGCTAATACATAATCTTTGTTAGAAAAATAAATATCTGCCAAAGCATAATTAGTAGCACCTGAATTAGGTTTTTCATCAATTGCTAATGACAATAAATAAATTGCTGTATCTAAATTACCAAGCAATAGCTGTTTTTGGGACTCTGAAAAAAACTCATAAAACTTAGTGTTCGAATCCTGCGAAAACGAAGGGAGAATGAGAACCAAAAAGAAAAATAATACTTTAAAACGTAAGTTTATCATAATCTCCTACATCAAGAATTTTAATTGATTGTTTAACAGCAGAAGAATTGCCAAACATCGAATTTGTAGCTAATAAATTTTCTAATTTTACATCTTCTAATACAATAGAATTAGAAATAACAGAACCCGTAATAACTGAATTATTTTCAACACAGACATTTGGGCCAATAACTGAATTTTTGATTAAAACATTATCTCCTAGGTAAACAGGTGGAATAATAACAGAATTTTCCTTTAAATAAGAAGTAGCTGATTGTACTTTAAAATGTTGTAAAACGTAGTCTGCTGTATTAATTAGTAAATCTTTACTTCCACAATCAAGCCAGGTATCAACAGTTTGAGAAACAAAAACACAACCATCATTTAACATAAACTGCAAAGCATCAGTAAGTTGATATTCATTATTAACCAACATTTTATTTGAAATAACATATTCTATTTTTTCAGAGAGAACAGAAGCGTCCTTGAAATAATAAATGCCAATTATAGCTTCATCTGAAATAAATTTCTTTGGTTTTTCAAAGAACCCTGTAATCAATTCTTCTCCTTCTTTTATTACAACACCATAAGCTTCGGGATTTTTAACCTGTTTAGTCCAGATAACAACATCTGAATCTACTTTTAAACGAAAATCTGCATCAAAAAGTGTATCAGCAAAGGCTACAATTACTTTTCCTGACAACATTTCGTTTGCAAAAGAAAGAGCATGAGCAGTTCCCAATGCTACATCTTGCACATAAATATTGACCTTAAATTCAAGTTGCTCACCTAATTCTTTTAAATCATCGACAACAGACTCGGGAAAATCACCAATGATAAAACCAACTTCTGTAACTTTTTCATGAGAAACAGAAATAATTTGTTCAACTAATCTTTGTACAATCGATTTTCCTGCAATTTTTAATAATGGTTTGGCAGTTGTCAAAGTAAAAGGTCTAAGCCTTTTTCCAATTCCTGCCATAGGTATAACAATCTTCATATTACTGTTTTAATTTTTTTAAACCGGTATGGCCAAAGCCACCTTCGCCACGAATAGTTGTATTTAATTCATCTACCTTCGCCCAGTCAACTTGAGAAACAGAACTAACAATCATTTGCGCAATTCTTTCGCCGGAATTTATAGTAAAATCATTATTAGAAAGATTTACTAAAATTACTTTAATTTCACCTCTATAATCAGCATCAATTGTACCTGGTGTATTAAGAACTGTAACTCCGTGTTTAGCAGCTAAACCACTTCTAGGGCGAACTTGTGCTTCGTATCCTTCGGGTAACTCAATATAAATCCCTGTTGGAACTAAATATCTTTCAAGAGGTTTTAAAATAACCGGATTTTCGAGAAATGCATATAAATCAGCCCCGGCGGAACTTAAAGTTGCATATTGAGGCAATGGATTATTGGATTTATTTACAATTTTAACTTTCATTACTTTTTTTTCTAATTAATAATTTTTTTAAATCTGATAATCTAATTTTTTCAAGTTTAACTACTAAAATAATAAACAAAACTAGAAAAATATTTTTAATAAATAGAGAAACCAAAACAGAATCCAAATTGATTTGTGTAGAAACAAAGTACAAAGTTAGAGCAAAAATTATATAAAGAAAAATTCTGCCGTACTGATACTTTACCTTCATATACTTACGACTCCAAACAAATGAAATGAGAACCATTAAAAGATAAGCAAAAAAGTTTGTCCAGGCAGCACCTATGTAGCCAACTTTTGGAATTAATATATAATTAAGTCCAATTGTTATTACAGCACCAGCAAGAAAAATAAAAATTCCATAACGTGTTAAATCATTCAACTTATACCAAAACGAAAGAACAAAAAAGACTCCCACAAGAATGCGACCTAAAAAAAGAGGAAAAACAACGTTAAGACCTTCAAAATAATTACGGCTTATAAAATGTTTAAAAATATCAATATTTAACATTATAAATAAAAACATAAGGAATGCAAAAACAATGTAATACTTCATTACATCTGCGAAAACTTTCAATAATTCCTCTGCCTTTTTAAAACTGAAGAAAAAAGGTTCTGCTGCATACCTAAAAGCCTGAACAAAAAGCATCATAAAAACAGACAACTTAGCATTTGCACCATAAATACCTACGTTATACATAATATAATCATTCGCATCTGCAACATCACTAGGGGCAACAGTCCAGTATTTAATAAGAATTTTATCTGCCATGTCATTAACAGCTCCTGTAAGACCTGTAATTAATAATGGAAAAGAATAAATCAAAATTTGTTTCCATAGTTTAAAATCAAATTGAAATTTAATTTTGAAAAAATCTGGTAGAAAAAGCAGAAGTACTACAGCACTTGCAATTAAATTAGATACAAAAATGTATCCGACTACGTAATCTGAATGGTAAATAAATGAAATAAAAGAAAACCCTTTAGACTGTAAAAAAGGACAAAGTAGGATAAAAAACAAATTGAAAAAAATATTTAACCCAATATTTAATAACTTGAAAATCATGAATTTACGAGCTTTATTAAGTCTTCTAAGTTGAGCAAAGAAAATTGCTGAAACTGCATCAATAGAGAGTATTAAAGCAAATAAATTTACATAATCGTTATTATCTTCATAACCAATCGAATTAGAAATAGATTTGGAAAAAATAAAAATTATCAAAATAAATAAAGACGATGTACTTAATAAAGAAGTAAGAACAGTAGAAAAAACAGTATTTGAATCCGGATTTTTTTGGCTAAAACGAAAATAACCTGTTTCCATTCCATAAGTTAACATAACTTGTAAAACAGCAACATAAGCATAAAATTCAGTTACAACTCCATAAGCAGAAGGATCTAATTTGGCGGTATACAACGGTACCAAAAGATAATTCAAAAATCGACCTACAATGCTACTAACACCATAAATACCTGTTTGACCTGCAAGTTTAGATATAGCTGACATTAACGTTTGAAAATCATTTTAAATCCATCTTTACTTATATCATCTGAATTATTCTGTTCTTTGACAAAACCGGCAGAATAGAATAAATTTTCAGAGTTAGAATTTGAAAATAAATAAATTTTTTGATGGGATTTTACTAATTCAGAAAGAATATTTCTAAGTAAAAGATTAGCATAGCCTAACTTTCGAAAACTTTTTAAAACAGAAATTCTTTCAATAACAATTCCTTCATCTGTTTCGCGCCAACGAGCAGCTGCAACAGAAACATTATCAACTTTAACTAAATAATGAACAGCTTCAAAGTCTAAACCATCATATTCAATATCCTTAGAAATATTATGTTCAGAAGTGAAAACATCAAACCTTATTTGAATAGCCTGATTAAATAATTCCTTATTTTCTGAGGCAAAAGACAAAATTTCAATAACCATGGTAAAAAATTAGTTTTATGCAAAATAAACATTTTGGAGATAATTTAGAAAATAGAAATCAAAAAAAATCGTTAAATAATTAAATATTAAGTAAATTTGACCCCAATAAAAACAAAACCATTTGATATGAAACGTATCTTTACAATTGTTATAGCAATAATAATATCCTCATTATCAAGCTTTTCTCAATCCAATACGGGCTTTACTGTAGGTAGCAACTTTTCTTTACTTACCGGAGACAGTACATCTCTTCCTGATGCTATAATTAAACCCGGTTTTTACGGAGGAATGTTTTGGGACATAAACACCGGTTATAAAACTTACATTCAAATTGGTGGTTTTTATTCTCAACAAGGTGGAAAATATAAATACGAATATTTTGATTTTGGTAAAAAAATAACCAGAACAATAAATAATAAAATAGATTATGTTAAAATTCCATTGATGTGGAAGCAAGTATGGGGAGATTGGTATACTTCTATTGGATTATATGGTGAAATTGCTGCCGTATCAAATTCGGTATGGACAGAAAGAACTCAAAATGTCGATACATTTTTTATAAAAAGTGATACTCTTCAAAGTTTTACTAACGATTTACGTTTATATGATACAGGATTCAAACTAGCATTAGGCGTACAATTTCCAATTAATTCACAATACGACTTTTTTATGAATATTGCTTATAATCACGGTTTTCTTGCAATTAATCCAAAAGCATTCAGAATAGAAAATAAAATGTACAACAGATTTTTTACAATAAATGTTGGTATTATTATCAACAGTAATAGTTACAAATACAGATCTAGAAGATAAAAAATAATAGAAAAAAGCTTTAAAAATGAAGAAAATTCTGTTGATCGTAACTATTTTAACAATAATATACAGTCAATCTGATGCTCAGTACAGAAAATTTTCAAGCCCTATTTGGACTATAGGTACTGCTAAAACTATTAGTAAAAAAGAACTTGATTTAAACCTACTTTATTACTCCCAATACGGAATTACAAACAGAGTTGAACTTCAAATGAAGCCACTTTGGTGGTACAAATTTCCAAATCTTGGATTAAAAATAACATGGTGGAATAAAAAATCAGAACCAAATGCTAATTTCTTCAAAAAATTGGGAATTATAGTTGGGACAAAACATGGTATATATTACCCTACTCCACTCATGAATTATATTCAGGATAAAAGTTTTCAAAACATCGATTTTGGATCATCTCCAATTCCTCCAATTTTTGCAATAAAAAACGAATTGTTAATTACTTTTATAATAAACAAGTTTAAAGGATGTTATCAAAATAGAGGAATATTAACTCTTAAAGCTGGAAATCAAAAAGCATTCAAAAATCAAAACCAAAATTTTGTTTTAACAGATAAAGCAATTCTTTTCAGACAAACAACAATATTTGGCGATTATTCTCTTTGGTATTTTGGTATTGACTACGATTCAAAACTAAGTTATGGGTTAAATTACAAAATTGATGTTGATTTTTACTCTGTTGGCCTATTAATTCACAACTGGATTTTTGAACATAAAGGACTAGTCTATTGGTATATGGGAGCAAATAAAAAAATAAGAACAACTATTGGATACAAATTTTCTTATGCAAATTATCCCGGAACAAAACTTTCTTTGTATCCGCTTTTTGACCTTACATATATGATTCATTTCCGCAAAAAAGGCAAAAGCAACGATTTATTTGACAATGGTGTACTTGAAGATCCTTTCGACGACAGAGATGCAATTCATTAAGAAATATAAATTCTCATTTTTTTGGACAATAATAGTATTTATACTTTGTCTATTACCAGGAAGCAACCTGCCAAAAACCGGATTTCATATCCCTCATTTTGACAAAATTGTTCACTTTGGAATGTTTTTTATATTTTCTATATTGTTCAACTACGAAAAAAAGGCTGAAAGAAATTCTAACAGCCTTGTAATTATACTGATTTTAAGCCTTTTAATAGCTTTATCAACAGAAATTTCACAATTGTTATTCACAACAACACGCCAATTTGATTTACTAGACTTGTCAGCGGATCTATTAGGCTCAATTGTTGGATACTTCAGCTATTTTATTTTAAAACAAAAGCTAAATTAAAACGAAATCCTTAATATCTTCTAGTTTATCTGCAAAATCACCAATCGTTTGTTCCTTAAAAATTTTATAAAATTTATCTAACAAAGGATCCGCTTTTTTTCTAAAAGGACAATTTTCGTCTTTTCTAGGATCTTCACTACAAATTCTCATTCCAAGAACACAATCAGTAAACACGTCTAAACCATCAAAAATCTCAACTATTTCTAATATCGAAACAACATGAGGATCTTTGTTAAATTTGAAACCACCGTCAATGCCACGTTGAGAATATAATATTTTCTTCTTTGCCAAATTCTGCATTATTTTCCCTAAAAAAGGTTCAGGCACGTCCAGCCCTTTAGCTATCTGTTTAATATTTAACAGTTTATCTTTACCGTTAAGTGCTAAATAAACAGAAGCTCTAATTCCATATTTACAAGTTGTTGATAACATATATATAATATAAAAATAACTAACAAAAAATCTATAGCGTTCATAATAATTACAGAAACATAAATACTAAAAGCAAAAAATCTCTAATAAATAAGACTTATACATCTGCAAATATAATAGACTTATTTACAAAGTCTAACAATTTAAAAAAAAAATAAATCACTGTACCTTAAAGAGGCATTTTATCAATTCTTTTTTGATGACGACCATCTTCAAAATCCGTTGAAAGAAAAGCATCTACAATTTCTTTTGCTAAATAAAAGGAAATAAACCTTGCAGGAAGAGAACATACATTTGCATCATTATGAAGACGTGCAAGAGCAGCTAATTCGGGAATCCAACACAAAGCTGAACGTATACCTTGGTGTTTGTTTGCAGTCATATTTATTCCATTACCTGAACCGCATAAAGAAATTCCAAATCTAAATTCTCCATTTTCTACTGCTTCCGCCATTGGGTGCGCATAATCAGGATAGTCACTACTTTGGTCAGAAAAAGCACCGAAGTCCTTAATCGTATGACCTTTTTCTTCAAGATAAGAAACAAGTTGCAATTTTAAATCATATCCTGCATGGTCAGAAGAAACAGCTATTTTATAAGTCATTTTACTAAATAATTTAAAGTGAATATTAAAAAACGCAAAAATAACTATATTTGTAATTTTAAATTGAAACCTGAATATAAAATTTCAATATTTTTATTAAAGTATTTGAAATCAGGTATTTGAAAAAATAAAAAAAATTGAAATAACAAAAAATCAGACTTATTAACATTTTTAAAGAACAGATAATCAAATAAATAAAAAATGACAAAAATGTAAAAAATTAAACATCAACACTTTAAACATAGACAGTATTCAACATTATTAACTCAATTCTTGTGGAAAACTACACAAGAAATACTAACAACTTTCAACTAAAGTCAAAAAACAGTCAAATTTGCAAAACTTGTTAGAACTTCTTCAAAATTCTTAACACACATTTAACATAAAAAAGACTAAAAAAATTCACTTAATTTTTAACATAATAACTTTATTGAAAAAAATTTGTATATTACAAACAACAACAAAACAAGACTTTAGCTCAATTCAAATTGTGGAAAAACTGTGGAAAAACTAGAATAACCAGAATAACAAAAAAAAGCCAAAAAAAAAATTCACAATACTAACACTCTATTATCTTTAACATATATTTTAAATTAATTTATATATTAATTATTAAATAAAAAAAAAATCGTGGAAAACTTAAAAAGTCAAATAACAGAATTAAAAAATAAAAAAAACGCAATAATTTTAGCTCATTACTACGTAGCTGATGAAATACAAGATATTGCTGATTTTGTAGGAGATAGTTTAGAACTTTCTAGAAAAGCTTCTTTAACCGAAGCCGATATTATTGTTTTTGCAGGTGTACATTTTATGGCAGAAACGGCTAAAATTCTTTCTCCTCAAAAAAAAGTACTTATCCCTGACATAAAATCCGGTTGCCCTCTTGCTGATTCGATGGGGACTTCTGAGTTTGCTAAATTTAAAGAAAAATATCCTGATTATTTTGTAATAAATTACGTTAACAGCACTGCTGAAATTAAAGCAATGAGCGATTTGATATGCACTTCGTCTAATGCTGTTGAATTAGTTAAATCTCTTCCTTCTGGCACAAAAATTTTATTTGGACCGGATAAAAATCTCGGTTCTTTTGTAAAATCATTCGTAAAAAATGAAATAATACTTTGGAATGGCAACTGCCCTGTGCATGAAAACTTCTCTGCAAATAAACTTCAGGATTTAAAGAACGCAAACCCCGATGCAATCGTTTTAGCGCATCCTGAGGCAAATAAAGCTGTGCTGTTGAAGTCTGACATCATCGGTTCTACTTCTAAATTATTAAAGTATGCAATTGAAAGTGAAAATAAAAAATTTATTATTGCTACAGAGCCTGGTATTATTCATAAAATGAAGCAAAATGACCCAAACAAAGAATATATTCCTTTGCCTCCTGTACAAAATTTAGCTGAAAGTATTTGTTTTAATATGAAAAAACATACTTTGCAAAAAGTTTATGATGCTTTGAAATATGAACAATTTGAAATTTTAATGGATGAAGATTTAATTAAAAAAGCTAAAGTTCCTATAACAAGAATGATTGATTTATCTGTAAAATTAGGACTTGTAAAATAAAATAAACCTCTGAAAATTAATCAATTAACATACTTATCAACATGCGTTATTTTTTGTTAATATTATTTGTCGGACTTACTTTTGTTGTGAAATCTCAACCAGACGAAGTGAACCCAAATGGATACAACGTATTTTATTATCCCAATGGTTTTAAATTGAGCGAAGGCAATCTAAAAGATGGAAAACCTGATGGATATTGGATTACTTATCATGTAAATGGAAATAAAAAATCTGAAGGGAACAGGAAAAATTTTATGCTCGACAGTGTCTGGACTTTTTACCAGCAAAATGGAGATACTTCTGAAATTATTAATTATAATCTGGGGCAAAAAAATGGGTTTTATTTTAAATTTCAAAACAACAACGATACCTTATCTGATAATTTTTTAGAATCAAAGGAATTATATGTTGATGATAAAAAGCAAGGTTTTTCTTATTATTATTATCCTTCCGGAAAAATTAAATTTAAAGCAGAATATGTGAATAACAATAAGCACGGAAATGCTTATGAATATGCGCAAGATGGAACATTAACAGCAATTGAAGAATACAGATATGGTAATTTAGTAAGTAGAAAAGCTGTAAACAGACTTGATAAAAACAATCAAAAAACCGGAAATTGGGTTGAGGTTTTTGATAATGGGAAAGTAAAATCAGAAATAAATTTTGTCAGCGGAATGCCCAATGGTAGCTACAAAGAATATTCTCCAACTGGTAAAATTTTAAAATTTGAAAAATATGAAAACGGTAAAATGATTAGTTCTGTTGAGCGTCCAAAATATGATACTTTAAGAAGTGCAAATATTAAGATTGACAAAGAATACTATTCAAACGGAAGAATTAAATCTATAAAAAATTATAAAGATTCATTAGCTTTTGGAACTCATATTTTTTATAATCCTGATGGCACAATTCAAATAGCAATTGAATATAACGATTTAGGTTTAAAGAGCGCAGAAGGTATTTTAGACTCGCTCTCAAATAAACAAGGTTCTTGGGAGTACTTTTTTGATGATGAAACTAGAAAAGCTTTGGGTGAATATAAAGATGATAAAAAAATAGGAGAATGGATTTATTATTACGAATCAGGAAAAATTATGCAAAAAGGAACTTATGATGACAATTTACCAGATGGAAAATGGTCTTGGTTTTATGAAGATGAAAGTGTATTACGTGTTGAAAACTATTTTCTGGGAGCACGTTCTGGTTTAATGTATGAGCTTTCTCCACAAGGTGATACAGTTGTTAAAGGTAAATTTGATGAAAACGACGAAATAGGTAAATGGATTTTTAATATAGGTGATGAATATCAGGAAGGTGAATTTTATTTTGGTCAAAAAACAGGTACATGGAAAACTTATTATTTTCCTGAAATGCGCCTAAAATCTATAATAAATTATTCTGAAGGAAAAAAACAAGGAAAATACAAAGCGTATTATATGAACAAAAAATTACAGGAAATGGGATCCTATGCTAGTAATGAAAAAAATGGTAAATGGTCTTATTTTTACAATGATGGATCTATTGATTATTCAATTACATATAATTACGGTGAAATAATTAAAGTTAACGATGAGAAAATTAAATAATGAGTAAAAATGGAGAATAGAAATCCTGATATAGTTAATACAGACTTGGAATTTGAGAATAAACTTAGACCTCAAAGATTTTCCGATTTTAGCGGACAACAGAAAAATGTTGAAAACTTGTTAATATTTGTTGAGGCTGCCAAAATGCGTGGCGAAGCATTGGATCATGTTTTACTTCACGGGCCTCCAGGGTTGGGAAAAACCACTTTGTCTAATATTATTGCGAATGAATTGGGAGTTAGTATGAAAACAACTTCCGGACCTGTACTTGAAAAACCTGGAGATTTAGCCGGATTGTTAACTAATCTTGAAGAAAAAGATGTGCTTTTTATTGACGAAATTCACAGATTATCCCCAATTGTAGAAGAATATTTATATTCGGCAATGGAAGATTACACTATTGACATAATGATAGATAAAGGTCCTAATGCTCGTTCTATTCAGCTGACTTTAAATCCTTTTACTTTGGTTGGTGCTACTACTCGTGCCGGTTTATTAACAAGTCCTTTAAGAGCAAGATTTGGAATAAAATCATTATTGGAATATTATGATTATCAGGTGCTTGCAGGTATTATTAACCGTTCTGCTCACATTTTGAATGTAGAAATAAATTCAAAAGCTGCTCAAGAAATTGCTCTGCGAAGTAGAGGAACTCCCCGAATTGCAAATGCTCTTCTGAGGAGAGTTAGAGATTTTGCTCAGGTAAAAGGTACCGGAAAAATTGACCTCGAAATTACTAAGTATGCCTTAGATGCTCTTAATATAGATACTAAAGGTTTAGACGAAATGGACAACAAAATTTTAACAACTTTAATAGATAAATTTAAGGGTGGGCCTGTTGGGCTTTCTACAATTGCAACTGCTGTTGGAGAAGAAGCCGGAACTATTGAAGAAGTTTACGAACCATTTTTGATTATGCAAGGTTTTTTAAAAAGAACTCCTCGTGGAAGAATGGCTACGGAGTTGGCTTACAAACATTTAGGTCGTAATATAATCATAAATCCCGATTATCCTTCTATTTTTTAACAAAATTTGTACATTTGCGGTCTTTTAAATTTATAATTTTGCGCAATTAAATTCGAACAAATATAATTTGAAATAAATATTTTTTTATGGCTAAAAAAGAAAAAAAAACAAACGCTAAAACGAAGAAAAGGTATAGATTGGTTATTCTTGATGAAATATCTCTGAAAGAAAGATTCAACTTCACAATGACAAAAGGAAATCTTTTTACTTATGTTGGTTCTTTGATTATTCTAATCGGTTTTTTAGTAGTTTTATTATTTATTTTTACTCCTCTAAAATACTTTTTACCACCTGTTGATAATTATAAATTGGAGAAAAGTATTATACAAAATACAATTTTGATTGATTCGCTAGAAAAAGAAATTCTTCTTAGAGATGGATATTATGCCCAGATTAGTAGTATTATTAAGGGAGAAGATATTCAAAGCTATGGATATTCTGATTCTTCTAATGTAAATTCTCTTCTTACGCAAGAACAAAAAGATTCTATTTTGAATGAACTTCTTGATCGGGACGAACAAAGTTTAAATCAAATTAGAGAAAATGATTTGAATGGCGTTGAAAAATCCAATTTTCAAATACCTGTTTCCGGCGGAGTTGTTTCAAATGAATTTAATGCAGCCAAAAATCATTACGGAATTGATTTGGTTGCTCAGCAAAATGAGCCGGTGCTAGCTACTTTGGCCGGAACTGTTGTTCTTGCTACATGGAGCTTAAATTCAGGATATATTATTCAAATTCAGCATTCTAATAATTTAATTTCTGTTTATAAACACAACGGAGAATTACTTAAAAAGGAAGGAGATAGAGTTATCGCAGGAGAACCTGTTGCGCTTGTTGGAAACACCGGAGAAAATTCAACAGGACCTCATTTGCATTTTGAAATTTGGCAAGACGGAGTTCCTATTAATCCAGCTAATTTTATAAATTTCTAAAGTATTTTATCTTGAAAAAAATAGCAATTTTAGGCTCTACCGGTTCAATAGGAAGACAAACAATTGATGTTGTTGAAAATAACTCCGATAAATTTGAAATAGTTGTTCTTACTGCTAATACAAATTATCGTTTGCTAATTGAACAAGCAAAAAAAGTAAAGCCTAAATTTGTTGTTATTGCCGAAAAAGAACACTACCCTACTGTTAAGGAAGCTCTTTTTGAATTTGATATAAAAGTATTAGCCGGAATTAACGAAGTTGCAAATGTTGCTACAATAACCGAAGTTAATTTTGTTATTGTTGCATTGGTTGGATATTCGGGACTTTTACCTACTATGAAAGCCTTAGAAAATAACAAACAGGTTGCACTTGCTAATAAAGAAGCACTAGTTGTTGCAGGTGAATTGATTACAGACCTTGCTTACAAAAAAAATATTAGTCTTTTGCCTATTGATTCTGAACATTCTGCTATTTTTCAGTGTCTTGTAGGTGAAAATTTAAAAGAAATTGAAAAAATTTATCTTACAGCTTCCGGTGGACCTTTCCGAGGTTGTACAACAGAGCAACTAGGAACAGTCACAAAAAAGCAGGCTTTGAAGCACCCAAATTGGTCAATGGGAGCTAAAATAACAATAGATTCTGCAACAATGATGAATAAAGGTTTGGAGATGATAGAAGCAAAATGGCTTTTTGATTTGCAACCAAAACAAATTGATGTAATTGTTCATCCTCAATCGATTATTCATTCTATTGTACAATTTATTGATGGCTCAATGAAGGCACAAATGGGACTGCCTGATATGAAGCTCCCTATTCAGTACGCAATGTCTTATCCAGATAGAATATATTCTCCTTTTCTTAGATTTTCATTTTTAGATTATCCTGAATTATCATTTGAATACCCTGATTATGAGGTGTTTAAAAATTTAAAATTAGCTATTTATGCTCTTGAAAAAGGAGGAAATATTCCTTGTGTTTTGAACGCAGCTAACGAAATAGCAGTGAAGCAATTTTTGCAGGAAAAAATTTCATTTTTGCAGATTCCTGAAATTATTGAAAAAACCATCGAAAAATTTGATTTTAAAGAGCATCTTTCCCTCGAAAATTACATTGAAACAGACACTGAGGCAAGAAGAATCGCAGAAAATATACTGTAATTCCTAAATAATAATTTTAAAGTAATATTCTAAAATTCAGAGCTTTATATGGATTTAAAACTTTAATTTATTATTTTTTTCATTAAAACTTGCTTATTGTAAAAAAATGTTCTTATCTTTGCAACACAAAAATATTGCGGGGTGGAGCAGGGGTAGCTCGTTGGGCTCATAACCCAAAGGTCGTAGGTTCGAATCCTACCCCCGCTACTAAGTAATCCTTTTAAGTCTCTGACTTGGAAGGATTTTGTTTTTTTAGGGTGTAAATTAAATGAAAATAGTCAAAATTTTTTATACGCAAAATTTTCAATTTTATTTAAAAGTTTTGTTTTCCCCTTTAATTACCAGCTTTCTGGAAATTCATTTTTAAAATAATTGTATATTTGTGCCTTGTACTCTGTTCATTGTTCATTGTTCATTGTACTCTGTTCATTGTTCATTTTACTCTGTTTATTGTCCATTGTACTCTGTTCATTGTTCATTAATCTAAATCCAGAGTTTTTTTAGCAATAGTAATAGTTTCCTCATCTCCGGTATGTTTTCCTTTTGAGTCCGATAGTTTGATAGTTGGAATCCACTCCCACCCTTCCGGTTCTGCTTCGGTTATTTTTATAACAATATTCAATGGTTTTACGCCAACATCATTTGTTAAATTTGTACCTATACCGAACGAAAATTTTATTTTTCCTTTGCAATGGTTAGTAATTTCCTCAACTTTTTCGGGATTAAGAGCATCTGAGAAGACAATTGACTTTGAAAGTGGGTCTATTCTAAGGCTTTTGTAGTGAGCTATTGTTTTTTCTGCAAACTCTATCGGATCACCTGAATCCTGACGAACTCCGTCAAATAATTTCGCCAATTTTGTGTCAAAAGCTCTAAAAAATGCTTCGGTGGTAAAAGTATCGGAAAGTGCAATTCCTAAATCTCCACGGTAAATTTTCACCCAATTTTCGAGAGCTAGTTTGTTTGCCATTTTAAAGCCATATTTAGCTCCGTGAAACATGAACCATTCATGAGCGTGCGTTCCTATCGGAATAAGGTTGTATTTATATGCAAAGTAAACATTACTTGAGCCCACAAAAGAGTTTGGTGCGGTTTCTTTTAATGTTTTAACAACTAAATCATGATTTATATGCGAAAATCTTCTTCTTGTTCCAAAATCAGCAAAACTAATTTCCATATTTTTAAAAATTTCTGCTTTTTCTGATGTAATTTCAATAATTTTTTCTTCCTCAAAAGGTTCTGCTCCTGTCATCTTGAAATAAAGTTCTGATATTAAAGCCATTAATGGTACTTCCCACATTACTGTTCTGTACCAAAAGCCTTCAATTTCTATATCTAAATCCCCCTGATATTGAGAAATTTTTACTTCTTTTGGGTTAAATTTGTAACCTGTTAGAAAATCAAAATATGTTGGTGGCAAATAATAGCATGTTTTTTGAAGAAATTCTTTTTCAGGAACCGAAAGTTCTATTTTAGATAAATTGTTAACAGCTTCTTGCAGTTCTTCTGCAAATCCGTTAGGAAATTTTGTTTTTCCACGGTTTATAAATTCGTATTTCACTTTTGCTCTTGGAAATAAGTTTATTATTGCATTTTGCATTGTAAACTTGTACAAGTCGTTATCAAGTATAGAATGTATCATGGTTGTTTAGTTTAAAAATTTATCTCAAATTTATAAAAAATTTGTAGATTGCAGAAAAATAAATTTTCAATATAAAAAACAATAAATTTTATTATGAAACGTATCAGATTTCTTTTTTTTATTGGTTTAATTCTAGTTACAATGCCATTTTTTTCTTTTTCGCAAGGAGCGATGAGTGGAAATGGTTTATTTGTAGCTTCTGTTTTTAAAGAAAATAGTGTAATTCAGGTGCATAAGTTTATGACAAAAGAACTTATTCGCAAAATCCCATTTAAAACGTCAACTGCTATTGATGAGGTTAAAATGGCTTATTCCGGCAAATATATGTATGTCAGACAGGGAAAAACGTTTACTGTTTTTGATGTAATGATGGAAAGTTCAGTTGTTACTATTAGTGGTGCTGAACAGGTAATTTTTCCGAAAGATGCTGAGTTCTTCTATGTTCTAAAATCGGGTGTAGTATATCAATACGATTGTACAAATGGCAAGGTTTTACAAACTTTTGTTTCGCCAAGTGGTTACAAAATTATTGAAATAGTAATGGGTGAAAATGATAATTATTTCGCAGCAAAATCTACAAATAAAGTTTTTATTTATGATGTTACTAATACTAAATACAAAAAAGAATTTGTTGGTAGTGATGTAAGGTTTAGAAATGACGGACAATATTTTACTGTTTTTTATTCCAATGATGAAGTTGTACGAGTAACTATATATAAATTAGAAACTTTATATCAGGAACGAGCTATTTTGAGTACAACTTTGCTTGAAAAAGAATCTCCTGGAAGTAAGTTATTCCCTACCCGCTCGTTTATCAGTTCCGACGGCAGATATGTGGGTTTGTACACGGCAAATGGAGTAAAAGTTGAGATTTATGTTTTTGATATAATGATCGGAAATAAAGTTTGGACAATTAATAATTTTTCAAATACAGCAAATGAGCTTTATCCACAGGATTGGGCTTCTCCGTTTAATATGATTGCTTATGGAGAGCATCTTATGGCTGGAGAATACAGTATTCCGGCACAATCAAGTCAGGCTTTGGGACTTAGAATTGATAATTTTACAGAATCTCTGCAATTATCAGAAGAAAACCAGGAAAAAAACAGAAATATTTCAAATGATTTTCATTATGTCGTTGTTCAGGTTGGTTCTGATATGTATGTTCGTGACAGCAGGTTACCCAATAAAAAAATCACATATCAAGGAGTAGAATTTATTTGTTTCAGCGAAGATAGTCAATATATGTTTGTCAAAAAGGACGGTTCTGTAAATGCAATAGTTACTGCTCAAATTAGCAGTTCGTTACAAAATAATTCCTCTGCGAAATTATATGAATTTGATAGAACTCTTTCTGCTACTCAAACCGAAGCTATTATCACAAAAGATGCCACGCCTCCAAAGGGCTTTGCGTTTTTTTATGTTAACAACACAAAACAAATAGTTCAGGTTGATACCGCAAAACTGCATTATACTTTCCGTTCAATGAATGTAAATGACAATAATGTTGAGCTAATGGTAAATATTGTTGATGCAAATGGTAATGATTTTATTGGTGCAACAGATCCTAGCTGGAAATATATTTGGTGTAATTTATTGCTTGAAAATCCTACTGGAAGTGTAAACCAGGTAAACGATTTTGTTGTAGAAGAAGTATTTGAAGAAGCTACAACTGCTTATGCCTTAATTCTTGACCACAGCGGTTCTATGGGAGATAAGCGCGCAAATGATTTGCAATTTGGTGCTTGGGATTTGGTAAATCATAAACGACCACAAGACGGATATCTGCTAATTAAATACGATAATCATGTAAGGTTAGAAAATGGTTTGACGAAAGAAAAATCATTGATTAGCAGGAAGTTAACTAACACAGGAGTTTCTGGTTACGGAGGAGGAACAGCTTTGGTTGATGCTACTTATTTGGGTGTGAAAAAATTAATAGATGCAAAAGGATATGAAAAGAAGGTAATAATTTTATTTACAGATGGTTATGAAAATGCGTCTTTGTTTTCTAAGTATGAACTTTTGACAGAAGCCAGAGCTAATAACATTGAAATAAACGTAATTGGATTTGGAGATCAGGTAAACGAACAATATTTAATGTCTTTGGCGTATAACACCGGCGGAATGTATGTTCATTTGTATGATACAAAAGATTTAAGAAAAGTTTTCCGGGATATTGATTTTAAGCGAAAACATTATTACAAAGTTAAGTTTAAAACACAAGTTAAAGGCAAACATTTGGCATTTTTGCAATTATGTCAGGACCAGTTTAAGCATGATTCTCTTTGGGTTCCATTTGATAATTCAGTAGAAAAGAATAGAATAGATGAAAGAGATTTAGTTTTACCCGTTAAGCCAAAAGAAATTCATTTAACTCAATTTAATAAGCTTAAAATACCTATAAATCCTGTTTTGAAACCTGTTTCGGATAAAAAAATGACAAAAGAATTTAGTGAAATTCATTTTCCAAATATTCTTTTTGCCACAGCAAGCGAAAAAATAATTAGTTCAGAAGCTGCCGGAATTGACGAAATAGTAAAATTTATGCGAAAATATCCGTTTGTATTTTTAGAAATACATGGACATACTGATAATGAAGGTACTTCCGATTTTAATAGAGAATTATCCGTAAAAAGAGCAGAAGCAGCAAAAAATTTGATTGTAAAAGCAGGAATTGCTCCGGGTAGGGTGGTTACAAGAGGTTTTGGTGATACTAAGCCGGTTGCATCAAATGAAACGGAGGAAGGAAAAGCAAAAAATAGAAGAATAGAATTTCACATTTTTATTCAATAAAAAAATTTAAAAGAGTTTTACGCTGATAGCAAGATTGTTATCAGCGTTTTTTTATTATGGGTGTAGTAAGCTTTGTTTTTCTGAAGCGGCAATTTCAATTGTTTTCCAAAGTTTTTCTGCTGTTTTTTCCCACGAAAATTTTTGACGTTGAAGTTTTCCTTTTTTAATTAGAGAATTTCTTAATTCTTCGTCAATAATAATTTTGTGCATTGCTCCTGCTATTTCACTAATATTCATTGGATTAACGTATAAAGCAGCGTCTTCTGCAACTTCTGGCATCGAAGTTACGTTTGCCGAAATAACGGGAACATCACAAAACATTGCTTCCAAAATTGGAATACCAAAACCTTCAAAATAAGGTACAAAAGTCATTGCAAAAGCACTTGCCAAAACTTTATGCAAATCTTCAACATTTAATCTTCCTGTAAAAATTATATCTTCTTTGTAATCAAGACTTTCATAAGTTTTTAGAAGCTCAGAATTTTTAAAAAAATGAGGTCCTACAATAACTAATTTATGAGAAAATTCAGTGTTTTTTTTGAATTCATCAAAAGCAATAATCAGGCGTTTTATGTTTTTTCTGGGGTGAATTGCGCCAATAAAAATGAAATAATCTTCTCCGTCTGTATATTTTTTCTTGGTTTCAATTTTTGTATTTTCATCAACAGGCTTATAGTCAATGTTAGCACCATTGTAAACGACATCAATTTTTTTTGGACTAATTTTATAAGTGTAAACAATATCTCGTTTAGAAAACTCAGAAACAGTTGCTATTCTGGTTGTTTTTTGTGCATAGTCAGGAAAGTTTTTATTGTAAAAATTTCTTGTTGACAAAGGCAAATCTTTTGGGTTGTGAGCAAAATTAATGTCGTGTATTACAGTTACAGATGGAATATTTAATTTAGATGGCAAAAATCCATCAGGAGAAAGGAAAAAATCAATATTAATTTTTTTTAAAGCTTTGGGTACTGAAACTTTCAGCCAGATATTCCATAAAACAGGATGTCGTGTTGGAGGAGGAACAACAATTGGAATCACATTTTCAGAAAAAATAAATTCATTGTCGTAATTTCTGTCAAAAATGAAGTAGAAAGTATGTTCCGGATGATTTTGGGTGATTATTTTTAAAGTATTATAAGTAAACCAGCCAATTCCATCGAGTTTATTGTGTATAAGTAATCTTGTATTAACGGCAATTTTCATAATATTTATGTATTGTGCAAATCTAATAAAATCAATTATTTTTTCTTCGTAAAAAAGAAGAATTATTTTGAAAATAATCCAAAATTTTGTTAATTCTTATTTAGCTAAGAAAAAAATAATGAATAATTTTAGTAAAATGTAAAAAATAGTTTACATACGAATGTTTGATTTTTTTATTTTAATTATTAGCTTTGCAAAGGATAATTATTTTTTGTTTAAATGTCGGGAATAAATCAAAAATTAGAACAAAGGCTTCTACAGAAGTTGTCGCCACAACAAATTCAGTTGATAAAACTTTTAGAAGTGCCTATTATTGAACTTGAACAGAGAATCAAAAAGGAAATAGAGGAAAATCCTGCTTTGGAAGAGGGTAAAGACTATGAAGACGATTCTCAGCAAAGAGACAATGACGATTCGGATTATGAAGAACCAGAACATGAATTTGATTCTGATGCCGATGACGATAAAGAAGAAATAGTTGAAGTTAGCTTAGAAGATGAATTTTCACCCGATGATTATTATAATGATGATGAAGATGAAATTCCAAATTATAAATTAAAAGATAATAATTATGCAGAAGAGTCTGAACGCCCGCAAAATTATTATTCTGCTGGTTCAAGCTTTCAGGAATATATGTTTTCGCAACTTTCCACACTCGATTTTAATGAAAAAACCGAAGAAATAGCTAAATATTTTATTGGAAGCCTTGATGATTCCGGTTACTTGCGAAGAGATACAAATTCTGTAACAAATGATCTTCTTCTTTTTTATAACTTATCTGTTACTTATGAGGAAGTTGAAAAAGTGTTGGAATATCTTCAGGATCAGCTAGAACCTCCCGGTGTAGCTGCCAGAAATTTGCAGGAAAGCCTTTTATTGCAGATAAAAAGAAAGTTAGCCGAAGACGAAGATGACGAAATATTAAATCTTGCATATACTATAATAGCTGATTATTTTGATGAGTTTTCAAAAAAACATTATGAAAAAATAATGAATAAATTGGACATTGAAAACGAAGATATGCGGGAAATAATTAGTGAGGTTATAAAATTAAATCCAAAACCCGGAAATTCTTTTGCTATTCAAAATAAGCTAAATATTTATCAAATTGTTCCGGATTTTGTTCTTTATACTTATGATGATGACCTGATTGTAAGTCTTAATTCTATGAATATTCCGCCTTTGAGGATTAGCAAAACTTACGATAACATGCTTAAAACTTTTCAAGGCGATAAAGAAGCAACAAAACGCAATAAAGAAACAATTACATTTGTTAAGCACAAAATAGATTCTGCTAAATGGTTTATCGAAGCCATAAAACAACGTCAAAATACACTTTTGGGAACAATGGACGCAATCTTAAAATATCAGATTGAATTTTTCCGGAGTGGCGATGAATCTAAGCTTAGACCAATGATTTTAAAAGATATTGCAGAAAGAACAGGACTTGATATTTCTACTATTTCCAGGGTAGCAAACAGCAAATATATTCAAACTCCATTTGGAATTTTTCCTCTAAAATATTTCTTTTCAGAAGGAATGGAAAATAGCGAAGGAGAAGAAGTTTCTACCAGAAAAATCAAAAAAATACTACGTGAAGCAATAGAGCAGGAAAATAAAAGTAAACCGCTGACAGATGAGAAATTAGCTAAATTATTGCAAGATAAAGGATATTTAATAGCACGACGAACAGTTGCAAAATATCGCGAACAAATGGGAATACTAGTTGCTCGCCTTAGAAAAAAAATATAATCACGTTTGCAAGTTACAAACTTGCTTGATCTCAGCATTTAAGATAGAATTTTAAACGAAAGTAGAATTTACTCCCCCTTAAAAAATAGCTTGTCCCGAATTTATTTCGGGAGGGCAGGGGGATGTTTTAATTTGGTTTAAGTTTTTAACTTAAATCTAAAAATAAAATCAAGTTTTTAACTTGAAAACATAATAAAAACAAATATTTGGTTTAAGTTTTTAACTTGAAAACAATGCAAAAAAGTATTCTAAATTTTATCTGGTGGTTTTCAACTCCATTCATTCTTACCTTTTTAATATTGTTGATTTTTGTTGAAAATATTTCAACTTTTGGAATTTTAACTTACGCAAAATTAAATATTTTTTTAGTTGGCTTTCCTATGCTTGTGTATTGGACATCAGGTATTTACATGAATGATGATTTTCATCGCAGAGAACAAGTAGCTGTGGGAGTTTTGATTTTTACGATGATTTACGCTTTTATTTTTGAAATAAGAATGTTTGATAATTGGCTTGTAATCATTTACTTAGTTTACTTTTTTAGTGTTTTGCAGGCGTTTGTAATTTCTTTCACAAAATTTAATCAGTATATTCATCTCATTGCATCGTTTTTTGTAATAGAGTTGCTTTTTATGATTCTTCTCCATCGGGATTTTTTCCTTATAATTTTGCTTATCCTTGTTTTTACAGGAGTTTTGATGTATTTGTTTATTAACAACAATGTTGATAAACCAAAAAATATTTACCTTTCGTACAGTTTGGGATTTATTTCCACAATTATTTATGCTATTTTGCTTTTTTGGTTCGAAAAACTAAATTTGTTTGAAATTATTTAGTCTTTTTTTGTTGTAAACTTTAGTGAAGCAATATCTAAAAAGAGCTATGTTTTAAGCATTATGTTGAAAAAATAAGCACCAATGAAAAAACTCCTCACATTTTTATTTCTGACAGCTACTTTCAGCAGTTTTGTTTGTTTTTATGATTAATAAAACTCGTTGTGTAAACCGAAATAATTATGATTATTTTGATTTGCAAACCGAAATAATTATATTTATGATAAAAAGAAAAGTAAATCCAATAAATGACCTACACACTACAACAAATAGAAAAAATATTAAACGCCTGTTTAAAAGGAAACGAAGGCGAAAAAATAAACTACGTAGTTTTTGACAGCAGAATGATTTTGCCGTCTTTAAACTCATTGTTTTTTGCTTTAAAAACTAAACAAAATGACGGACATAATTACATTGCCGATTTATATTCAAAAGGTCTCAGGAATTTTGTTGTAAATAATGATTTTTCAGAATTTAATTCTTTTCAAGATGCAAATTTTATCTGCGTTGAAAATACAACAAAAGCCTTACAAAATTTTGCGGCTCATCATCGCAAACAGTTTGATATACCTGTGGTTGCAGTTACCGGAAGCAATGGAAAAACAATTGTAAAAGAATGGTTTACTATTTTAGCGTCCAAATACAAAAAAGTTCTGCAAAGTCCTAAAAGTTATAATTCTCAAATAGGAGTACCTTTGTCTGTGCTGGAATTAAAGGAAAATCACGAAATAGCAATTTTTGAAGCCGGAATTTCTAAAATCGGCGAAATGTCTAAATTAGCGACAATTATTTCTCCCAAAATCGGAATTTTTACAAATATTGGTGATGCACATCAGGAAAATTTCCCTGACATTCAGACAAAAGTCAACGAAAAACTAGAATTGTTCAAAAACTGTGAAATTATCATTTATTCGTCTGATAAAGAAGAAATTAGCAATTCAATAAAATCAACTTATCCAAACAAAAAAACTTTCACATGGGGCAAAAATAAGAATTCTGATTTACAGCTTGTAAGTATCTCTCAAAGAAAAGGTTTTACATACTTTGAGCTAATTTTCAAAAAAAATATTTACAGTTTTTCGCTAAAATTTATAGACAATGCCTCTTTGGAGAACACTTTGACCGTTTTATCAACGCTTTTAGTCGTTTTTCCGGATAAAAAACCTGATGATTTTGATTTGCATGAGTTACATTCTGTTGAAATGCGTTTGCAACAGATTGAAGGTAAGAACAATTGTACAATTATCAACGATAGTTACAACTGCGATTTGGCTTCGCTCAGAATTGCTCTTGACGTGCTTAATGCTCAAAATCAGCACACTAAAAAAACTTTGATTTTATCAGATATTTTTGAAGTTGGAACAGAAGAAAAAACTTTGTACAAAACTGTTGCTAATTTATTGATAAATAGCAATATATCTAGAATAATCGGGGTAGGGGAGACAATATCAAAATTTGCTGATTTTTTCAATATTGAGAAATATTTTTTTGAAGACACGCAAGAATTTATTTCAAATTTGAACTCACTTGGTTTTAAAAACGAAGCGATATTGTTAAAAGGTGCCAGAAAATATCGTTTTGAGTTGATTTCTAATGAATTGCAATTAAAAAGCCACCGCACTGTTTTGGAAATAAATCTCAGTTCTTTTGAGCATAATTTGCAGTATTTTAAGTCATTACTTTTGCCAAAAACAAAATTGATGATTATGGTAAAAGCGTTTTCGTATGGTAGTGGTTCTTTTGAAATTGCAAATTATTTAAAACTTAAAAATGTTGATTATCTTGCTGTTGCAATTGCAGACGAAGGAATAGAGTTACGAAAAGCCGGAATAAAAACGCCTATCTTGATTCTAAATCCTGATATCGAAAACATCGATTTGTTTATAAATTATACACTTGAGCCGGAAATATACAGTTTCAGAATTTTGGACGATTTTTATAAAGCTGTAAAAAATCGTGTTCATAATCCGTATCCTATTCATATAAAGCTAAATACAGGAATGAACCGGCTTGGTTTTTCAAAAGATGAAATTCCTGACCTTTTGGAGAAATTAAAATCCTACGACCGCATTTTTGTTAAATCCGTTTTTTCTCATTTGGTAGCAAGCGGAGATGAAAACTTTGATAGTTTTACAAAGAAACAAATCCTTGATTTTAAGCAAATTACATTGGAATTTGAGGAAAATTTGGGTTATCGATTTATGCGACATATTTTAAATTCCGGCGGAATAGAAAGATTTCCAGATGCCCAATTTGACATGGTTCGTTTAGGAATTGGTTTGTACGGAATTAGCTCAAAATCAGATGTTTTAGTAAAAAATATAAGTAGATTAAAAACGCAGATTATTCAGAAAATAAAAGTAAAAGCCGGCGAAACTATTGGTTATAACAGAGCCGGAAAAGTAGAACGTGATAGTGTAATTGCAACTTTACCAATCGGTTACGCTGATGGTCTGCGTAGAAAATTCAGCAACGGAGTGGGGAAGGTTAAAATTAAGGGCAAATTTGTTCCAATTATAGGAAATATTTGTATGGATTTAACAATGATTGATATAACAGACATTGAAGCAGAAGAAGGAGATGAGGTTATCATTTTTGACGAAGATTATTCAGTTGCAGAGTTAGCAGAACAGCTCGAAACAATTGCTTACGAGGTACTTACATCAATTTCCCCAAGAGTTAAGAGGGTTTATGTTTGGGAATAATTTTTAACTTAAATGCTAAGCACTTTTTAAGTGCTTGGCATTTATGGTAATAAAAAATATTTTTTGAATCATCTTTGTCAAAGCCTTCCGAAGACCAATTTATAAAATTATCTTCTTCAATTTGCAAAATATCAAAAGCTAAGTTTTTGTTTATCAAGCTACCTTTTCGCAAACCTGCATAATCAGGATAAGAAGAAAATTCCCAATCAGAAAGTTTATGAACTAATTTGGCTTTCAACGGATTTTGATGAATATATTTGAAACATGTTTCAGTGTAATTATCAGAACCTTCGTTTAAGGGTTTTGCGTTGGTATCATGTGCAAATAAACTACCTTTTAGTTTTAATGATTTGTTTATTGCTTTTGTGTATGAACTTAGCAATGTTCCTATTTGTTTTGAAAGATATTGATAGCCGGGCAGTTTTGTTTGTTCTATTTCTTTAGCGCCTTTGGCATTTGAAACAAGCATTATATGAAAATGATTTGGCATCAAAACCCATGCTAGTATATCTGCATAATCAAAGATATATCTCCGTATTTTATTTACAAAAAAAATATAATTATCTCTATTATAAAAGATTATCTTATTGCTTCTGTTGTAAACGTGATATATGTAGTCTGTTGCAAAGTGCATATTTTGGAGTTTTTGTTGTTTTTTTTTACATACAAAAATTGTTCTCTATTCATTGTTAATTGAAAATTGAAAAATCACATCTTTTTGGCTACTGCGACACTTGCAACGCTGATTTTAGCTCCCGGAATTTTTTCAATTTTTGCGGCTAGTGCTTCTAAGGTTGCACCGGTTGTTATTACATCATCAACAATTAAAATGTGTTTATTCTCAAGCTTTTTGGCATTTTTTACCTCAAAAATATCTTTCACATTTTCCCAACGTTCAACTTTTCCTTTTTTTGTTTGAGTATCTGTAAAAACAGCTCTTACAACAGATTTTGTATCAACAGGCTTGTCAATAACGTGTTTTATTCCTTGGGCAATTGCTTCACTTTGATTGTAGCCCCTGATTTTCATTTTTTTAGTGTGCAAAGGAACAGGCAAAATTACATCAAAATCGTCAAGATCAGATTTTTGTAGTTCTTGTCCCAAATATCTACCGAGTTCGTTTCCAATTTCTGGCTTGTTAGAATATTTAAGACTATGCAGAAGTTTTTGTAGCCTTCCGCTTTTGACAAAAAAGCACATCGAAGTAGCTTTTTCAAACTTAAATCTACCCAAAAGTAATTCACTAACAACATTTTGACGGGAGCTTTTAAAGTATGTATATGGCAGATTATTAACACATTCTGTGCAAATATAATGTTCTCCTGTTACCAACGGATTTCCGCATCCGGGGCAATAATCAGGATAAAACAAACCAACTACAGAAGTAGTAACGATTTTAATATTTCGGATAAATTTACTCATCAATGGACAAAATTAGTTTTTTTTATTTTGCAAAAAATATAATTTTGACAACAATAAATAAAAATATTATGGAATTAGAAAAACAAACTGAAAATCAGGAACAAGTACCTGTACAAAAAGGACTTAATATTTCTGAAATGGCAATGGATTATTTGTATTCAACAGCAAAGTGGGCAAAATTTTTATCTATTTTAGGACTTATTTCGCTTGGTTTGATAGTTGTAGTAGGCTTTTCAATGGGAACTATTTTTGGAAAACTTGGAGGCGAATATGCAGCAATTCCAACTACAATGTTTGGGATAATGTATCTTTTCATGGCAGGAATTTATTTGTATCCTGTTTTGGCAATGTTGAAATTTGCTAATTTTTCAAAATCCGCATATTTGGATAATAATTCCGAAAATTTAACCGAAGCTTTCAGAAATTTAAAAGGAGCTTATCAATATGTTGGAATTCTTACAATTATAGGTTTGTCGCTTTATGCTTTGGGTATTTTTGTGTTCTTAATTTTTGGTTTAATGATGATATAGCTTTATGCGAAAAATAATTTTTTTACTTTTTTTTCTTCCGTTATTCGTTTATTCACAGGGAATTGAAAGAAGAATTGAAACAGAATTGTCTATTTCAGTACTGCAAAATGACAATAATCTTATTCCTTTTTTGAGTTTGGATACACTTCAAATTTCTTATAAAGGAATAGGGAACGATAATGGTGTTTTTTTGAGTAGTATGAGGCGTTACACAAATGTTTCAGAAGATTTTTCATCAGGTAATTTGTTAATTATTGGAGTTTTTGAAGATAATCAAGAAGAATACAATAAGTTGATTGAAAAATCAGGTAATGTTGTGATTTGCTTTTTTCAGAATAATTCTTTCGATAATCTAAATCTTGACAATGAAAATATTATTGCCGTTGTTGATGTTGGATATAGTGATTCGTTAGCTTATGACTACTGCGGTCAGTTTCTTTTTGGAGGTTTTACATCTGAAGGAGAGGGAATACGGTTCAAATATACTATTCCTGCGGAGGTTGGTTTGGATTCAGCTTTTATTTTTCATAAAGTTGATTCAATTGCCAACTTTGCTGTTTCAAGTGGAGCAACTCCAGGATGTCAGGTTTTTGTTGCTGTAAATCAAAAAGTTATTTTTAATAAATCTTATGGGTACCATACACCTGATAGTTTGATTTCAGTTAAAAATACGGATTTATACGATTTAGCATCAGTAACTAAAGTAACAGCTTCAGCAGCAGCATTGATGAAACTTTCAGATGAAAATTTAATTGATGTTAATCAGCCATTTTCAACTTACTGGCGGCCATTTAAGCACTCAGACAAAAAAGAAATTTCAATGCTTGATGTTTTGTGTCATCAAGGACAATTAACAGCTTGGATACCGTTTTGGAAATCGGCTTTAGATGAAAAAGGGAATTTGAGCTCAAAATATTTTAGTACTGTTCAGACGAAAAAATATTCATTACAAGTAACTGATAATTTGTTTATTAATAGACGATACCCAAAAAGGATATATCGGGAAATTAAAAAATCCACATTGATAGGAAAAAAAGAGTATAAGTATAGTGATTTGTCTTTTTATTTATATCCGAAAATAGTTGAAAATTTAACTAAAATTGATTTTGAATCATTTTTAAAACAGAATTTTTACTCAAAACTTGGAGCTAATTCATTGTGTTATAATCCATTAAAATATTATAGCAAAGACGAAATCGTTCCAACCGAAATAGATAATTTTTTCAGAAAACAGCTTTTACAAGGATATGTTCATGATGAAGGATCAGCAATGTTGGGTGGAATTTCAGGTCATGCAGGATTATTTGGAAATGCAAATGATGTTGCAAAAGTTGCTCAAATGTATCTTAATTTCGGTGAATATGGAGCTTATAAATACCTTGATAGCGTAACTGTAAGGAAATGGACGTCATATCAATTTAAGGAATTAGGAAATCGTAGAGGAATAGTTTTTGACAAACCACTTTTAGAACACAAAGAATGGGGAACACCATCGCCAGATGCGAGTGAAAGCAGTTTTGGACATACAGGTTTTACTGGTATTTTTGTTTGGGCAGATCCAGAAAACGGATTATTAATTGTATTTTTGTCGAATAGAGTTTATCCAACACGCGACAATAAATTATTGATGAAGTATAATATTCGAACTAATATTCATCAGGTTTTTTATGATGCTTTTGAAAAAAGAAATAAGAATTAAGATATAATAATTAAGCATCAATGTTGTTAAGTTAGACAGAAAAAAAAGTCCCTGCGGGACTACCTGTCTGTAAGTTTCGACGTAAGTCGGAACTAAAAGATAACAGACAATAAAGTGCCGTTAGGTACGTCCTGTTTTTTCTCTTTATTTAACAACATTGAACTAATAATTAAGAATTATTGTTAACTAATAGTTGTCATAACTCATTTATATATTTGAAAAAAACAAGTAGTATTTAATATGAAAAAAATTACAGATTATTTTAATGTTTTTCAACCCGAAATACAAAAAAAGTATAAGGCGCCATTAGTTTTGAATAATATTCAAGCAGGTTTTCCCTCGCCGGCAGAAGATCATATTGATTTGAAACTAGATTTGAACGAACATTTAGTAAGTCATCCTGCTGCTACTTTTTATGTTCGTGCTACTGGCGATTCTATGATTGATGCGGGCATAAACGAAGGCGATTTATTGATAGTTGACAGAGCAAAAGAAGCTAAGCACAACGATATTGTTGTTGCTGTTTTATTCGGTGATTTTACCTTGAAACGATTTATTGTTCAAGGAGAAAAATTTTTTTTAAAGCCGGAAAACCAAAAGTATAAAGTTACCGAAATAACAGACGAAAGCGATTTTGCAGTTTGGGGCGTTGTAACTTATGTTATTGCAAAAAAATAAAAAAATTGCTTAGAAAGAAATATTTAATAAATAGTTTGCTGCTTGAAAAGGTTAATTGTACAGCGTTTATGTCAATTTAAAAGAATTTTTAACACTATAAATTTCAGTAATTAGCAAAAGAATTTTATTTTTGCGAAACTAAAATAAGAATCATGTCAGAAGATATCAAAAAAAATACTGGTTTTCCTCTCGGAAAACAAAATTTTGTTTTACTAGCTATAGGCTTTGGAATAATAGTTTTAGGCTTCATTTTAATGTCCGGAGGCGGTAGTGATGATCCAAGCCAATTTAGCGAAAAGATATTTAGTTTTCAAAGAATTATTTTAGCCCCGATACTTGTTGTCGGAGGATTTGTTTTTGAAATTTATGCAATAATGAAAAAGACAAAATAATAATAAAAAAACGGCTCAATTTGAGCCGTTTTTATTTAGTATTTTTTGATAAATTTTCACCAAATTTCCTACCGATTCATCAATAGCTGTAAATTCATAATTTAATTCGTTTTTTATTTTTTCGTTAGAATAAAGTTCATCATTTATTAGATAATGGATAAGTTGGTTGTTCAATGTCGGTTTTCCTAATTGTAAGATACTTAAAATGAATTTAATAAACAGCAGTTTGTTTTTATTCAGTTTTACAGAAGGAGGATTTTTATCAATTTTTTTTGAAAAAATATTTAGTAATGATTTGAAACTAAGGTTTTTGGAGTTCAAAATAAATCTTTCTTTTTGAATGTCACTTTTCATAAGAAGAATCATAATTTTTGCGACATCATTAACATCAACAAAACCTTTTTTTCCGCACGCGTAGTATTTTATTCCTTTATCGAAAATTCTGCTGGCAATTTTTTCCAATTTCCCTTCAATAAAATAAGGAGCAAGAATAACCGAAGGGTTTACAATAACAGCATTTAAGCCTTCTTCTATGCCTCGCCAAACTTGAATTTCGGAGTAATATTTAGATTTAGAATAGTAAGAAGTTATTTCATCAGGATTAACAGTTGTATTTTCAGTTGTAAGACCTTCTTTATTTAGCCCTAATGCAGCAATAGAGCTAACATGAACAAGTTTTTTTATGTTATATTCCAAAGCGAGATTAACAATATTAGCAGTTCCCTGTACGTTTACTTCATAATATTTATTAAGGTTTTTATTTTTAATATCGACATAAGCAGCACAATGATAAATTTCATCAATTCCTTCAAAAGCTTCTTCAAGTTCACTTGTGTTGTTAATATCTGCTTTTTTCCAAATTATTTTATCTAAATATATATCCGCAGAATTGGTATAATAACTGAATATTAAAGCAACCTTTTTAATCTTTTCCTTGCTTCTGTATAATGCCACTACTCTTTCTTCGCTCTGTAAAAGATGGTAGAGTAGGTGAGACCCTAATATTCCTGTTGCTCCTGTAACTAAAATCATGATATTCTTTAAAAAAATAAGTCTTTTTTCGTCTTTGAAATAAAGACGTTTATCGCACAAAGAAATATCAATTATTTGTTTTTGAATTATTTGTTAAGAATTTTTTTATTTTTTTCTAAATAAAAAAAGCAGCTTTGATGAGCTGCTTTTTTGATAGATATTTTGAAATTATTAAGGATTAATTTCAATAGTTACACCATTTTGAGTTACAGAGAAAATGTCGTCGCATTCGCCGTCTCCAAAATCAACAAGTGTTTCAGTTCCGTCGTCTTTTGTTATAGTAAGCGTTCCACTGGTCAGTTTAGCTCCCTCTCCACAAGTTTGGTCTAATCTAATAGAGTTTCCTTCTGCAATATAGTGTTCTCCGTTTCTATTGATTCCATCTTTGTATATGTCAACAAGTTTTACATCATCTGTTTTGTCTGCGAGAGTTAAAATTCCTGATTGCCATTCTATTGTTCTGGTTCCTTCCCAAGTAGTAGTTCCTTGTTCGTTGGCAAGAATAAGACTCATTCCTTTTTCGACTATTTCGTGAGTTGGCTTAGTACCTTGAGCTATGCTACCTTTCAAAAATCTTAGTTCTAGTTCTCCGGCTAATACATCTCCATCTCTTGAAAAATTGTTGAAAGTAACTGTTGTTACTTTTGTTGAGTCCCAAATCCAGCCTAGTTCCCAATTTATAATTATTTGTCCGCCTCTTATAATGCCATCATCTAAAGCACAAGTTTCGTCAAAAGTAATTGTAGTTGTTCTTGATGTGTCTGCATTTATGACTGTTTCAACAGTATAACATGCTGTATCAATAAAAAGTTTTCCACCTCCTGTTTCTCCGGTAGAAAAAGCAAATACATCAGAAACAGCTAAATCAGCATGTCTAGCGTCATTTCCGGTTGCCTGATCGGGTTGTGTTGTAGGTTGACATCCTATGAATAGCAAAGTTAGAAAAACTAACAAAAAGCTAAATTTAAATAGATTTTTCATTTTTTTATTGTTTTAGATGTTAGATAATTTTTAAATAAAAACATTGTAATATATAGAACGTTTAAGTGTTTAAATGGTTGCGTTTAAAATCACATTCAAACAACATATAATCACAAAAAAAAAGCCTCGCTAGAGGCTTTTTTTAGTCAATTACACCGTAATCTTTTCTTTCTCGGCAACCAAATATAAAGTTTATTCCAAATTGCAAGTTCAGTGTTTGGGTGTTTTTTACCCATTTTGTAGCAATACCTTTATCATAAGGTTTTTCCGGACTGATTCCGTATCTAGCTCCTAGTGTTGGAAGCGAAATATTATTCGTTAAAATATAAGTTTGAAATGGACCAATTTTATATGAAATACCCATTCCTACATTGTTGAAACTTTGTTTAAACATAGTGTAAGATAATGTATATGACCATCCTCTCCAAAACATAAGAGTACCAGAAAGAGTATAACTAGAAATAAGTTTTTTGTGGTATAAATATCCGTTGTATAAAAATCCAAGAGTTACCCAGTCTGCCGGCATGTATGCAAAACCACCATTTATTTTTGTATTTAGGTTTGATTTGTATGAATTGCCTTCAAAGGTTGGATTACTAAGAGTAATAAGCGTGTCTGTAAAGTCTTGTTTTACTAAATTTATTATCGAGTCACGAATAACAGGGTCAGAAATACTTGTAGCTAAACTAATATTATTAATGTATTTGCCCAAATCAAATCCTGAAAAAACAAAAGAGCTTTGATCGGTGCTGATAATCATTGGGTTTGTTTGCCAATTAATAAATCCCAAGTCAAGAATGCTAGCTGAGAATTCAAACTTTTTATTTATTTGATAAATAACACCTAAGTCAACAGCAAATCCTGTGTTTTCAGACAATAAAAGACTTTTTAATTGTCCTGTTGGGTTAGAACTTAATTCATCCATATAAGCGTCAGAATCCATTATAACACCGGCTAAATTTCCATCTTCATCGTATTCCGGCTCAATTGGAAAAGGAGCAGCAAATCTAATATCAAATTTAGAATCAAAAGTGTAGTCATATATGTCTGCATCTGCAGTAGAAACATGCCAGTCTAATTGGAAATCTTCTGTTGTAACATTAGCAATTCCTTTTAACAGTTTTAGCTTTCCGCCTACAGTAAGTCCAGGAATAACCTCTTTTGATACTCCAATTGAATAAGAAGTATAAATATTTAAGTCTTCAGCAAAACCGGTTAAAGAAATAAAACGGTCATCAGTAAAATAATTTCCGTCTTTTATAGCAAAAAGAGATTTAGGATAAGTGAAGTTTTGTTGCATATTCAGGTTTGCATCAAAAGTGATGTAGAAATCACGCACCCAAAAAGCTACATTAAAAATGTTTGTTTTGTTATGTAAAAAAAGATAATTGTTGTCACCAAGAGTGTTGTAAAAACCATCTATATCAAGAACAAATCTCTCTTCTGCCGGTTTTGTTGCATCTTCATAAAATAGGTCGGCATAAGAAAAACCTGTATGTTTCAAATCAAGATACAAAGACGAGATAGCCGGTAAACCAAGAGTAAATTTACAATTATGTTGTCTTGCCGGATTTAAGTCTGTGGATTGATAAATATTTTTATTAAAATATAACGTATTTATCTGCCCCCAAGCCGAAGTAAGAGAAATAATTGTAATAATTATAAGGCCAAATATTTTTTTCATATTACTATGTTTTCTAATTTATAATTTGTTGTTGATTAAATATTACCGGTATTTGCGGTGTAAGTAATTTTAAAACCAAGTTTTATTCCTAATCTGTACCAGCCAAAGATTTTTATATCTTGTCCGGTTCCACTTTGATAAGAGTTTAATTTAGAGGTAATAATCAATTTGCTGGCATGGTGTGTAACAAGCATTTCAACATCACTTTGAGATAATACAATTGTTACCTCGGAACGAACAGAAGAAGTAGTTTCTCCGTTTGGATCAGTAATAGAGCTTTCAAATACCCAACCATCTCCATCGAATAATGTCATGATTACTTCATCAATTTCTCCATGATTATTTGTATCGGCAAATTCAACTTGAGTAAGCCCTTCAACAGGAAATTCGTTGTCAAATATCATTTTAATAGTAATATTTTCGATTTGTTCAACATTCATCGAAGTGTCTAGAGGAAAATTAATGGTTTTTCCCAGAACAAAGTCCTCTAATCTTGCGTCCAAAGGTAAATCAATGTCAAGATCAACAGCTATTTTTTCGTTTCCAACAAGAGGGAATAAAGGTGTTTGAGGAGTGTCGTTTCCTGTAGTAACGTATAGCGAAACGAATTTAGGAATCGGTGAAAAAAATGTTTCAAAATCCGGAATTTCGGTTTTGTCTATAATTATTTCTGTTGTTTCTTGGCTAAATTGAGTTAAGGGAGCATTGATGTAATATTTTTTATCATCTCTGACATAAGTTGTGTCAAAAACAGGGCTGTGAAGCCTTAGAGTATCAATTTTAAAGAAAGTAACAACCGGAATTTCATTTTTAACAATAAATGTAAAAATAGGGTCGTTGAAAAATAAATGTCCGGATAGAGCATTATCGTAGACTTTTAATTTGTTTGTGTCCGAAGAAACTGATGTGCTGTCTGCCGGAACCGGTATAATAATAGGCCAATCATAGATGTCAGATGTGGTAAGGCTAATAATGTTTTTGAAGAACATTCTAAGGTGAACTAAATTGTCATCATCGACTTCGGCCCATAATGAAGAGTCCCGACTTGGTATGAAATTCTGAAGAGTAAAATAAGTGTTTAAAATAGGTACTGCAAGCTCTCCGTCGATAAACATATCGTCAGACATATTGTTAGTTTCGGGAAATTGGTCGTTAAAAAATTCATCAAAGCCTTTCTTGCATGAATTAAAAACCAAAAGAGTGCCCAAAACAAGAGCAAAAAGAATTTTAATGTTAATTGTTCTCATTTGTATTTTTTTTAAGTGTAGTAAAGAAAAAATTTTGTTAAAAATACAAAATAAAAATTTAAAATGACAAGTTAAGTTTTTATTTTGTTGATAACGTGTTTTATTTATCACAAAACCAGATAGTTACATAAGAAATTATTATTACCAACTATTAGGCTAAAATCTTTATTTGAATTAAGAAGCCCTACTGAAAAGATTGAATTACCTTGTACAGGAAAATTATTAGTAATAGTACCGTCTGTATTAATAAGATAAACATTATTTTCAGCAGGAATAACAACACCTATTTTTTTGTTATCATTTGAAAAATTTAGAATAATTGGTCTGTTTGAAATGGTGTTTTTGAAAGTGTAAGAAAATAATTTTTCTCCGTTTGAATTAAAGACAAAAATAGTTTTGTCATCGGAAATTATATAGTCTAACAAATCATCATTATTAAGATCTTCAGCAACAAATTGGTGGTTATTGGAGACAGATACACTTGGAATTGTTTCTACTGTTCCATTTAAGTTTATAAAAAGAACTTTTCCGGAAGCATCAGTGGTTATAAATCCTGCTTTTCTATCACCAACTTCTTTTTGAAAATAAAACACAGCGTTATTAGGCACCGGAAAACTAGTGCTAATGTTAACTCTGATTTCGCCTTTTCGGTTCATTATGTAAGGCTTTGTTTTATCTGCAAAGACAATATAGTCTTTTCCATTGTAGCTAAAGAATTCTACTTTGGACGTAATTTCTGATTCCGTTTTTGGTTTTATCCATCCTTCAACTTCTTTTCCTGCATTATCGAATAGATAAATAGTGTTGTCTGTGCATGGAACAAATATTCTGTATTTATTATTTCCTTCATAATCGGCTATACTTAATCCAATTTTTGTACTTTGAGGTAATTCAACCGGAAAATTTTCTATAAGTTCTCCGTTTCGATCAATTGCAATAATATGATTTGCTGTCGAAAAAATAAGCTGATATTTTGAATTGTTGTATAAATCAACCATGTTTACATCTCCAACTATTTGTTCTGTTAACTGTTTTTTCCACAATACAGAGCCGTTTTTGTCTAACAAGTAGATAATATTGTCTTTGTCTTGGAGGAAAATTTCTTTTTCGTAGGTATAATGATTTATAAAAAAGAAAGGTTTAGTCGCAACATTGTTTTTTAGTTCTGTTTCCCAGGCACTTAGTCCCTTGGTTGTCAGTTCTTGGTTGTATTTTATGTTAATGTGGGTTTGAAACAGATTTTGTTTTTCATAAGAAAACTGTATACAAAAATGTTGGATTTTGTTAAAGAAAAATAGATTCTTTTTGTAGATGTCTTGGTATTTTTCATCGATTCCTGAAATATGTCTGAAAGAATTAAAATAGCTGTTCGAATAATATAAAATATTTGATTTGTCAGGGATATTGTTTAAAAACTTTTTAAAATCTTCGTCGTAATTTAGAGTTTTTTTTCTGTAAACATCATTAATAAATAGTTTTGCATTATCAGCAGAATTTGTGAATATTATATAATTGTCTAAAAAGAAATAGTATTCTTGGTCAGTTAGATAAGAAAGTTCACCAAAAAGTATTTTTACAAAATTACCAATTGGGAGTTTATAAATAGTGTGTTTTGTATTGTTGTCTATTTCAAAATCTAATTGAAAACTAGTTTCAAGATTATTTGCAGTTTTGTGTTTTTCAGTGATACTATTTAGAAAGGTTTTAAAATTTTCTGCGTTATTTGTTTCTATAATTGTAAAATGTGCAACTTCATCAATTGAATTATTAAAATTAACATTTACAAAAGCAATTGAGTTATTAATTAGTTGTAAAACAACAGATTGTATGTCAACTTTATAGTCGCTATTGAATTTTTCTGTTATTTCTTTGTAGGTTCCGGCAAGATTTTTCGAGTTAACAAATTTTTCGTAGTTACTGTAAAATTTCGCTACGTCATCGAAACCAAAAAAAGTAAATTCAGCAGTTTTAGAAGGAATAATATATGTAAGTTTTAATTTTTGAGGTTCTATATTGTTGAAAATTTGCAAATAAAAATCGGGAGAAGAAGCAGCGTAAGAATAACCGGTTAAAGAAAAATAATCTTGTTTATAGTTAATATCAAAGGCTGCCCAGTTTGCAAAATTTTGTAGATTTTTTAATTTTTTAGCAAAAACAGGAGAAAAATATCTAGAATAAGATTGTCCAAAATTTGAGTAGTTAACAAATATATGATTTGTGTTTTTTGTTAGAGTTTGTGCTATTTGGCTAAAACCGATATCAAGAGAAATAGGGTTATTGCTGGATTTTTGTCTAATTGCATTCTCTATTATTAGTTCAGATCTACTTAAAATAAGTACATTTTCAATAATCGAGCAGAAAAAAACGACATTATTACCAGAAAGAGTGTATAAATTGGAGCCATTATATTCTTTACTTACTTTTATTGTATCGTTATTTTGAGTGAGATTAAAGAGTTCGGAAATAATTTCTTTTTGTTCTTTTTTGTTATCTAGTTTAATAGAAAAAAGGAAAACTGTTTCATTAGTTCCAATTAGATGAGATGAAATTAATACTTTTCTGTTTTTTAGAAATTTCTGAAAAAAATCAGATTTAGCGATAATTGAGTCTAGTTCTGAAAGTTGGTTTTTAAAGGTCTTGAGTTGATCAAATTTTGTAAGTTCTTGCCAAATAATACTTTCAGTGTTTAGTTTCTGATTTAGGTTTACAATATTTTTTACTTCAAAAATATAAGCAGCATTGATTGGGACAGCTTCTATAGCATCTGCAATTACTGCTTTTTCTTTTTTTTGGATAGAAATATATCCGATTACAATAAATAAAGTTATTGCAATTAGTACAACACCTATTATTCTTGTGGTTTTAACTTTTGCCATTTGTGAGTATTATTCGGTTTTTTTGGAAGACGTTGGTTTATCGTTTATTTCTTCATAATCGGAGAATCCATGTTCATTTTTAGGATTTTTTTTCTCAATTATAACTTTTTTTTGATTCTTAGGGTTTTTATTTGTTTCAATGCCCATTGTTTTATTAAAAAGTAACTGAACTAATTTTACCAGAACCTTAGGAAAGAACCAAACAAGAATAGCAATAGAGAGAAAGATAAATCCGATTAAGAATAATATAATTTTAAAAATCATAAACTGGTAAGTTTGATAAATTTAGATAAAATCCTCACAGTAAAAATTATTAGCCCCGACAAATGTCGAGGCTAATATATAGATGATATAATTATCTGTATAGAAGCCAGAAAGAAGGGTCTTTATATTTAGATCTTAATGCTTTAAGTTCGTTTCTAGCTGAAGTTTCATCGTTGAAACTAGCAACAGAAACTCTATTATATGAGCCAAATTTTGGTAAAACCTCAGCAGCATATCCTTGTTTTTTGAAATATTCTTTTCTTTGTTGAGCATTTTCTTCTTTTTTGTAACTGCCAACAACAATATAAAAGTTTTTTGATTGGTCTCCAAGGTCATCATTTGTTGCAGGAACAGGATTTCCTTGTTCGTCTTCTACCATAACATTATCGTTAACAACCGGGTTGTTTGCTATTATTTCGATCTTGGTAGAGTCTTGCAGGTTTTCGTTTTGATCGTTGTTAACAGTAAATTCTTCGTAACCAGGATAAAGAGTTGTGTCGGCGTTGTTTTGATTATTTGTGTTGTTATCATCATTGTCTTTGCAACCCAATGTGAATATTAAACTGATAACCAATAGAATAGAAAGTAGTTTTTTCATTTTATTAAGTTTTAAAATTATTTACGGATAGTTTATTAAAATTATTTGTAATGCAAAGTTAACAGATATAAAAATTATTACAAAAATATTTTTATTGTATAATTAATTTTTGAGAAAGAGTAATTAAAAAAGAAATTGATTGTATAACAAGTTTAGTCTATTTTATTTTCAAACGAAAGAGGTTTAAATCCAATTACTAATACGTCATCAACTTGTTCAGCTTCTCCTTTCCAATCTGTGAATGCTTCTAATAGTTTTTGTTTTTGCAAATTTAGTGGTAGTTTATGAATCGAAAGCATAAGTAGCCTAAATCTTCTGAATTTGAATTTTTTCTCAGTTTTTCCTCCAAATTGGTCGGTGTATCCATCAGAAAATAGATATATTACATCATCTTCTCTAATTTTCATGCTAAAAGGAGTAAATGGATTTAAGTCGAAGTCGTTTCCAACTGATTTTCTGTCTCCTTTTAATTGAATAATGCTGTCATCTCTGAGTATATACGCAGGATTGTATGCGCCTGCGTATTTTAATTGTTTTCTCCTTTTGTCAATTATGCACATTGTCATGTCCATGCCATCTTTTAGGTGCTTTTTGTCTAAATCTTTTTTAAGCGTAGAAATTATTTCCTTGTTCATGATATTAAGGAAGATAGCAGGATCAGTAATGCCATCATTTACAATGCTTTCTAGTAAATTGATACCAATAATAGACATAAATGCACCTGGTATTCCATGTCCTGTACAATCTACAGCGGCAATAAAAATATTGTCGTTTTTTTCTGTAAACCAATAAAAGTCACCACTAACAATGTCTTTTGGCAGGAAAAAAATAAAACTATCAGGTAAATATCTGTTAAAAGTTTCAGGAGGAGGAAGAATTGCTTCAATTATTTTTTTTGCATAATTAATACTGTCTGTTGTACTTTTATTCTTTTCTTGAAGTAATTTTCTCTGATAATTTAGTTGCTCGAGAACAATATTTTTATCTTGAAGGATTTCATTTTCTTTTTTAACATTTTTGTAGACATACAGAAAAGAGAATGTGACAATGCTTAAAAAAATCATTATATAAATAATATAAGCTATAGTTGTTCTCCAATAAGGAGGTGTAATTCTAAAATGAATTTTAGTAGCAGTGCTGTTCCATATACCTTGACTATTGCTTCCTTTAATTAAAAGGGTGTATGTTCCTGCTGATATTCCTGTTAAATTGATGAAGTGACCTGTTTGTTCGTTAGACCAATTATCGTTAAGTCCATCAATTTTATATTTGAATTTATTACTTGTAGGAAAAGTGTATTCAGGTACTGCAAAAAATATAGTTAAAATATCTTTGTATGTGAAGTTGTAAATTTTGTTTGAATCAGGAAAGTCAATTACCTCTTTCTTTTGATTGAAACCTTGCTTTTCTATTTTAGTAATTAATACTTTGGGAGCAATAATTACTTTATTTGTATCAAGAAAATTACACCAACTAATACCATTGATGCTTCCAAAAAAGAAATTATTATTGTCATCAACAAACGTTGAGCCTACGTTACATTCCAAACTAGCAAGTCCGTCTTTTAAATCGTAAGTTTCAAAAGAATAATTACTTGAGTTAAATTTCACTACGCCGTAATTACTTGTTAACCAGATGTTTTTACTGAGTCCTTTTTCAATATTATAGAAAAAATCGTTTTTAAACCCAAAATTTATAGAGGTGAAATTTTTGAAAGTTTCTTTGTTAATATTCATTTTGGTTAAACCGCTGGCAGTAGAAATCCATAGTGTGTTTTTACTTGTTTTTTCAATATCTAAAATAAAAACACTAGGTAAGCCATCTTTTTTTGTCCAATGTCTGAATGTTTCTGTTTTTTTATCGAATAGATTAAGACCATTGTATGTTGCAATCCAAATTTTATTATGATCTAATAACAAAGACATTACTGTGTTAGAGCTTATCGTATTAGGATCAGCTTCATTATAAGCAAAGGTTTTAAAGCTGTTATTGTGAAATTTAATAAGCCCATTTTGAGTCGAAATCCAAAATACTCCTTCTCTGTCTTTTTTTATATTTGAAACTCTTGTCGTGAATACAAAATTAGTATTGTGGATGTTTAAAAAATCGAAAATATTTACGATTTCAAATGTTTCTTTGTCGGCAATAAATATTCCGTTGTCTGTTCCAAGCCAAAGTTTATTATCTATTTCTGAAATACAGTAGACTGTGACTTCTTGAATAGAGTCGTTGTATATTAAATCGTCATAAAAGACAATAGAATTAGTTTTTTTGTCAATTACATATATTCCGTTACTCCCGGTCCATATATTATTTTTATCTGCATAAATGCTAAAAATTGTTTTGTCGGCTAATCTTGGAAAATCAGTAAAAGTAGAAAACTTGGGTTTATGCATTGTGATTTTGTATAGACCGCTACCAATTGTTCCGCACCAGATATTACCGGATAGATCTTTCAAAATTACGGTTACCTGATCCTTTATTGAGCTAATTAGAGGATTCTCAAATTCGCAAATTTGTTCGTTTTTGAATGTTTTTAATCCATTTTTGGTGCCAATCCAAAAAATAGTATCAGTTATTAAAACATCGTTTATTGTGTTTTCTCTAATGTTTTCTTTTATGTTATTGTAAAAATAAGAACTAAATCTTCCTGAGCTTTTAATGAATTTATTTAATCCGAAAAAAGTCCCAATCCAAACATTTGATTCATTGTCAATTAACAAGTCTCTAATTCTTTGACTACTTAGGCAATTGCTTCCATTATCGTGTATTCTATAAAATTGTTTAGGTTTTGGGTAAAAAATATTAACTCCGTCTTTAGTTGCAAGCCATATATTGTTTTCTTTGTCGGCTATTAAATCTAAGGAATTGTATATGTATCTGTTTGTTGTTGAATCCGATACGAAAAAATTATGTTCAAAAACGTTTTCATCGATAAATTTATCAAGAGATTTTTCAGTTAGTGCCCAAATTGTATTTTCATGGTATAAAACTTGTAAAACGTCATTATCAGAGATCGAATTAGGATTTTGTTGGTTATGTTTGTAATGCTTGTATGTATTTTTGTTTCTATTCCATATTGTTATTCCTGCTCTTGTTGCAATAATTAAGTTTCCTTTATCATCTTCTGTGATGTCGTTTATATAGTTGTTGGACAGAGAGTTAGAGTCCTCCGGATTGTATTTAAAAATAGTGAAATCATAACCGTCATATTCGTTTAATCCATCTTGTGTTCCAAACCACAGTATACCATCAGAAGATTGGAATGCGCAAGTGATAGAACTTTGTGAAAGCCCGTCTTTTATAGAAAAATTTTCCAAGTTAGAAGGGCATTGAGCATTAGCTGTCGATATAACACCCAAAAAGATTAGTATATTTGTAATCCAAATTTTCAATTATAATTTTTTAAATTTTATTGACGGGGAATTTATAAATTTCCCAATATTGTATTCATTCCAATTTTCATCAACTTTTTGAATTGTTTCTTTATTCATTACAATTATTTCAGGCCATTCTCTTTCAAAACTATCTATTGTTTGACTTTTAGTAGTTGAATCGATAATTAATAAATTATTGCCAAAAATATTGCTTTTCAGAACACGAACATCTCTTTTTGGCGCAATATTATTTCCGGTTAACCAAGCAACTGTATATAAGTCTTTTAAATCAGTAGTTTTATCAAGAAAAAATAAAATTTTAAAATCTGATAAATTGTTTTTTTCAATTATTTTTTTAGCAAGTACCTCAATTTTTTCTTTTTTATCTATTGCAAATAGTAATATTGGAATTTGTTTTTCTAATAATGAATGAAGTTCATTTATTTCCTTAAAATTATTTTTCAACATGCTTAGGTCAAGGTCAACTGTTTTCTGAGTAGAGCTGTTATTTGGCTCTTTAATAGAAAAATCGAAACCTATTTTAGAGCCTATTGTAAATTTTTCAGAAGCGTGATCAAGAACGTCCATAGGTCCTTTTGTGAAGTAAATATCTTCCTCGGGGTTGAAATTTTTTAGTGTTTTTCTTGTAAATTCTTCATAATTAGTAATATCCAGACTCAAGTCATCTGTAACAAACATACATTTATTTAATGACATTTGACCGGAACCCCAAAGAGAATTCATAATCTTAAGGGCTTGTCCTTCGTATACTGATTTTATTTTTAATATTGTATAATTATGAGCAACACCGGCTTCCGGAAGGTTCATGTCTACAACTTCAGGTCCTACTGATTTTTGAATTATTGGTAAAAAAATTCTTTCTGTTGCTTTTGCTAAGTATGCATCTTCCTGAGGAGGAATTCCAACTATAGTAGCAGGGTAAATTGCGTCTTTTTTATGAGTAATACAGGTAACATGAAATCTTGGGTAGTAGTCGGCTAACGAGTAAAATCCTGTATGATCTCCAAAAGGGCCTTCCCATATCAATTCTTCGGTAGGGTCAACGTATCCTTCTATTATAATATCTGCATCTGCCGGAACTTCAATATCCTGAGTAATACATTTCACAAGTTTTACTTTTTTCTTTCTTATGAAGCCGGCTAAAAGATATTCATCAATATTATCGGGTAAAGGCGCAGTTGCACAATAGGTGTATACAGGATCTCCACCAAGAGCAACAGCAATAGGGATTTTTTTGTTTATTTCTTTGTATTCGGCATAATGTCTTGCTCCAACCTTATGTTTATGCCAATGCATACCTGTTAATTTTTCATCGAAAATTTGCATACGGTACATTCCCACATTTCTGATTCCTGTTTTAGGGTCTTTTGTGTGCACAATAGGAAGAGTAATAAATCTACCGCCATCATTTGGCCAGCATTTTAGAACAGGTAAAATATTGAGATTTGGATTTTTGTGGATTATTTCCTGGCATTGCCCTGTCTTAACTTTTTGAGGCATTATTGATGCCAATTGTTTCAGGGATCCTAGCGAAGAAAGTTTATCTGAAAGACTGTTTTTAGCAGAAGTCAGGTCTTTGACAATATCTTCGATTTCAACAGCTAAATCATCAAGGCTGTTTTTTCCCAGCGCCATTGCCATTCTTTTATCAGAGCCGAAAGCATTTGTCAGAACAGAGAAATTTGTGCCTGTGTTTTCGAAGAGTAAAGCTTTTCCTCCATTAGGTGTTTTTGAAATTCTATCAGTAATTTCAGATATTTCCAACTCAGGATCAACTAATGTTTTTATTCTTATTAGTTCTCCTTTGTGTTCTAATTTTGTTACAAATTCAGATAAACTTTTATACATGGGGTAAATATATAAAAATCACTCGTATTACAAGTGATTTTTTTTAAAAGTAAATAAACGATAGATATAAAATGTTTATGTGCGGTAGAATTTTTATAAATCAAAATCATCATCGTCGTCTTCTTCGACGGGAATCATATTTATTGGTATATCAACAAGGTCTCGAATAACTTCTCCGTATTCAAGTACGTCTTCGTCTTCGTAATACCAGTTAATAGAGCAATCGTTACCTTTTTCAAACAATTTTTTAAGTTGTTTTGTAATAGTTATAAGCCATTTTGAGCAACTTGTATTGAAGTATTCAAATTTAAAATTAACAGTAGTTTTTTCTGCCGGAGTTTCTAAATATTCTATAATCCATTCAACTATAGGCATGAAAAATTTTTCAGAGTCTTCTATTAATGACCGTCCTTCAAATTCTATTAAACCGGTAGTATTCTCTAAAATTACAGCTGGAGATTTGTCAGTAGGCTCGATTACTAGTTTTTCCATTATGTTTTTAGTTTTGATAAATTTTTGCTAAATTACAAAAAAAACTTTTTTAAACAAACGTTTTATTTTGAATTATTCTTCAAAAAACATTCCAAAAAAATTCTTTTTGCTGATTAATAGCATCTTATAGATTAAATTCAAATATTGGAATTTGTTTTTTTCAATTTAATTAGTGTTTATTGCAACAATTGATTTTTAAATTTGTTATTTAGTTGAACAATTCTTTAATAATAATAAGGAAATTAACTAATTTTGAAAAATATTTTGATTTTAAAGGTAATATGAATTTTAACGAAATTAATAATTATTTTTTGTTGTTGGTAAGCATTCTTTTAGCATTTGGAGTGACCTTTATGTTTATTCCAACTATTATTAGAATGGCACGCTACAAAAAACTTTTTGATGAGGTTGATGAGAGAAAGTTGCATACGGAGCAAATTCCTCGGTTGGGGGGGGTTGGATTTTTTGCGGGGTTGGTTATTAGCGTGTTATTATTTGTAAACACTTCTCAATTTATTGGTTTTGGAGGTTTTGTTGCAGGTTTATTTATTCTTTTTTTTATTGGTCTAAAAGATGATATTCTTGTAATTGCTCCACTAACAAAATTTATTGGCCAACTTACGGCAACAGTTATTGTTGTTTATTTTGGAAATACTATTATTACTGATTTACATGGGTTTTTTGGTTTTCATGAAATTCATTGGATATTGGGTTTTGGAATAACGGTTTTTGTTTTTCTAGTAACAATTAATGCTTTTAATTTTATTGATGGGGTTGATGGTCTTTCATCTTCTATTGGTGTGGTTGTTTCCGGTGCTTTTGGTATTTGGTTTGTTCTTGTTGAACAATTTGATTTGGCAATTATTTCTTTTGCTTTGGTAGCTTCGTTGTTAGCTTTTATCAGATATAATGTTTTTGCTCCAAAATCAAAAATTTTCATGGGAGATACAGGTTCAATGATAATTGGCTTTGTTGTTTCTTTTTTGGCCGTGAATTTTAATGAATTAAATATTGAAACCACAAAAGATTCTGCTTTTTTTATATTACCGGCGCCTGCTGTAGCTTTTGGAGTACTAATTATTCCTTATTTTGATATGCTTAGAGTAATGTATATCAGATTATTAAAAGGGCAAAAAGTTTTTCATCCTGACAAGAATCATTTACATCATTTGTTACTCAGGATTGGTTTAACTCACAAACAGGTTGTTGCAAGTTTAGTTTTGTTCAATATTGTTTTTATAGGCATTGTTTATTATCTTTCTTCTTTTGTGACAATTCGAAGACTTCTTTTGTTGGAAATGTTAATTGCACTGGGAGTTTCTTTTATTCCTGAAGCTATTGTTAAAAGAAAAGAAAAAAGGCTTTAATTAAAGCCTTGATTTTAAATGATTATATTTATCTATTTTATAATAATTAGTATCACCCTGAGAATGAACTAAACAAATTAAAGCTTTTCCATTTACGAAATTTTCGTTTCCGTTATACATTCTTCTGTAATTAAAGTCATACATAGGTGCTATTACAATTTGCATATTAGTATCTACGTAGCCATATTTTCCTCCTGATTTATCATTTGGTTTGAATAAGTATTTGAATAATTGTAAACCTTCTGAAGGTCTTCTCATGCTTACAAAGTATGACGCTGAATCTAAGAGAATATTAGCTTGAACTTTTGAAACATATTCTTTTTTGTATGTTTCTGCAATTTTCAGCTGGCTGTAAGCGAGATTGTTAGATGAATTGTAAACAAGAGCTCTTTTATATGCAAAAATAGCTGTATCAACAAGATGAATTTTATCCCAGCTTATGTTGCTCATTATGTTATCTCCATATTCTATAGCAGCTTGCTCCAAAGATTTTGGTTTTATCATGTTTTCTGCATTTTCAAACATGTTTATTTTAGCGTTTTTGCTTATTTTATTTGTTTTAGGGGTAATTTTGAATGCAAAAAAGACAACAGCAACCAACAGTAATAATAAAGCTAAAGAGTAAAAAAACTTTTTAGAAGAAGTGTTTAGTTTTTTCTGAGTTTTTGGGTCTTTTATTGTAGAGTTTGCTGCCCAGTATGCAAATGGTGAAAAAAATACATTAAGTAAAGTAAGTGGGGCAGTTTTGAAGAATTTTTTTCCTTTCGTTAAATGTTTAGCATTTAACAGTTTTATTTCTAATTCTTCGTTTGTTTTATCATTTTCCAAAGCATATTTAAAGCTAATAAGTGCATCTTCAGGCAATTCGTTTTCTATTTGATTATCACCAAGAGTTTCGTAAAACTTTCGTGCATATATTTTGTTAGTTTTATCTAATTTGTGACATTTTTCGTATAATTCGATTGATTTTATTTGATTTTCTCTGACAAAATAAACGTCACCTTCCAGTTCGTATAAATAGCCTTGAATTTTATTCTGACATTTTTTTAGAGATTTGTATGAATCTTCAAGCTTGAATTTTAGAACTTCTCTATAGTTGTCTTTTTTTAGTATTTCTTCGTAAACGTATGTAGCCTGAATGTATCTTTTTCGTACTTCATACGATTTTGCTTTGTAGAAAAGTTTCAGTGTTGTGGTGTCCAAATCTTCTTTTAGTTCAAATAATTTCTCCCAATTTTCATGGCTGTTTATCTCTTTTAGGTAGTCTTTTTCTTCTTTTGATAATTTATCAGCAAAATTTTTAATTCGCTTAAATTCAGACTTAAAATTTTCAAATTTGAACTCGAAAAGAATCTTCTGTGCTGGACTGATAATTTGAGTTTTATCTATAATTTCTTCATTCTTCAGTTCTTCATTCTTCAGTTCTTCATTCTTCGGTTCTTCATTCTTCGGTTCTTCATTCTTCGGTTCTTCATTCTTCAGTTCTTCTTTCTTCAGTTCTTCTTTCTTATGATTATCAGGAATTAGTTCAAAAGAAAAATTGTCTTCGTTTTTATTTTCTTCTTTCATGATTGATGATTTTTTTTCATCGGATTTAGTAAACCATTTTTCGTACAAATTATATTTTTTCGCAAGCTCTATAATGTATTCTCCGTCAAGCAGTTGAATGTCAACGCCATGTTCTTTGGATGTTTTTGTTTTCCAATTTATCCACCACATCATTTCATCGTTGGTCAAGGTATAAGAAACGCAGAAAACCCAGGCATAAGTTTTTAATTTCGATGCTTTTTTGTATGCTAAAAACTTCTTAAATCCTTTTCTTATCTGACCTTTTCTGGAATTAGTCAGCTCATCAATAAATAATTTGTTTGTGAAAACAACAGTTAAATTTTTAGGTTTAAGTTTTTCTAAATCGCTAACGGTAGATATTGATCGTCCCGGATAGTGTGTGTCTAAAACATCATAACATAATTCTTCAAAAGAATCTCTAGCTAAAAAAGGACCGTTATGTAGTTCGATAAATTTTTCCCAAATTTGACTCATATCAATTAAGTAATTGTGGTTCAACTAACAAAAGTAAATATTTTTTCATACAATAAATATTTTTTGTCTTTTTTTTAATTAAAGTTTTAATTGTAGGTTTTTGTAATGCGTTGATTTATAGTTTTTTGGTTCTTTTTGTTTTGTTAATAAATTTTTTTATTATAAGTAATTTTACTCACAATTAGCATTATTATAGCTTTAGAGAACCAATATTTTTTTGAGTATGAAAATAAAAAAACAATAGTACCTTTGTCGAAATTTTTTAATAATTTTAGATTATGCAAATAAAAGTAAGACAGATATTTGATGATTTACATCCTTTGGTTAAGTTAATTTTTGATACCCTAATGGTGTTGGTTTTATTTTTTATCTTTTTTTCGATAGGTTCTATTATTTTGGCCGGAATTTTTAACTTAAATACTGCTGAATTTCTTGCAACTTTAAGTAAAAGTGAAGATTTGGACATGGTTAGAGTATCGCAAATTATGTACAGTATTGTACTTTTTTTAATCCCTCCGATTATTGTCTCTTTTTTTTATTCACGTAAAACTTTTTCTTTTTTCGGATTAAATAAATCTGCTCTGCCTGTTAGTTATTTTAATGTTATTTTTCTAATTCTTGCAACGTTGCCAATTGTAAATTACATGGCTCTTTTTAATGGCGGATTAAACTTACCGGCATCATTGAGTGGTTTAGAGGAAATATGGAGAAACGCTGAGGAAAATGCAAAACAACTTACCGAAAAGATGATGTCTACCGATTCTGTTAAGTATTTGATAATAAATCTAATAATGTTGGCAGTTTTGCCTGCTATTGGCGAAGAAATTTTTTTTCGTGGCTTATTTCAGAAACACTTTATAGAATGGACTAAAAATGAACATATTGGTATCTTTGTTACAGCTTTCCTTTTTAGTGCTATTCATTTTCAATTTTATACTTTTCTTCCAAGACTTTTTTTGAGTATGGTTTTAGGATATTTATTTGTTTGGAGTAAATCTTTGTGGCTTCCAATTTTTGCTCATTTCGTAAATAACGCAACAGCAGTTATTATAACTTTTGTTGTTTTCAAACAAACTCATTCATTATCAACTGATATTGATTCTTTTGGAACAGACTCTAATACTCTAATATATACATTTGTGAGCATTGCCATGTTTTTCTTTTTGATGTATTCTATATACAGAAATGAAAAAAGGAAATCTGCTATTTCTTCTTAATTCACTAACGTTTCAAAAAAATTTGGGTAGGATTTTTCGACACATTCAGGATTAGATATTTTTATTTCTTGATTTGTGGAAAATAAACTACAAGCCATTGCTATTCTATGATCGTCATAAGAATCCAAAACATCGCTGAAAAGGACATTTTCTTGTTCTCCGTTCCATTCAAGAGTGTCAGGCGTTTTATTTTCTACCGAATAGCCAAATTTTGACAAAGTGCTAATTATAGCTTCTATTCTGTTCGATTCCTTGAAACGTAGATTTTTAATTCCTTTTAGTTTATATTTAATACCTAAAAGACAAAGGTTAACGGCAATCGTTGGAGTAAGGTCGGGAGAATCTATTAAATCCAATTCTATAAAATCAACAGGTTGGGTAAAGCTGTTTTCAATAATAATTCCATCTGTTTCAAAAGTAGTTTTTACGCCAATTTGGGAATAAATTTTTGATAATTTTGAATCGCCTTGAATACTGTTTTTTTGTAAATCTTTGAGTTTTACTTTTGCTTCTGAAATTAAACTAACAAATGCATACCAAACACTTGCTGCTGACCAATCTGCTTCAACCGTAATATTTTGTGGCGGTTTTAGTTCCTGATTTTCTGTGTACAATGATGAAAGAAGTCGTCCGTATTTTACGCCGTATTTTTTCAGTAATTCAAGAGTCATTTTGATGTACGATTGGGAATTTTCGTTATCGTCAGTAAATAAAGACATTCCTTCGGGTAGAGTTGGACCAATCATCAATAACGCAGATATAAATTGGCTGCTAATATTACCATTAATCGACAATTTGGTGCTTTTTAGTTTTTTACCTTTTATTCTTATTGGTGGAAAACCTTCATTTTCTAGATATTGAATATCTGCACCGAGAGTTTTTAGGGCATTAACTAAATCTTCAACAGGTCTTTTTTTCATTCTTTCATCACACTGAATCTCAAAAACACCTTCTTTAGCTGCTAAAAAAGCTGTTAGAAATCTAAAAGTTGTTCCTGCATTTTTTACATTGAAAATGTATTTTTCTGATTTGTTTTTAAGTTCTTCTAATATTTCTTTGAGAATTTTTGTGTCATTTGCATTAGAAAGGTTCATAATGTCTGTTCTATTTCCGGATAGGGCATTAAGAATGAGCAAACGATTTGAAATGCTTTTGGAGGACGGAAGAAATATTTCGCTCGGCAATTCTGAAATCTTGTTTATTGATATAATATTCATTAGCTTATGTCTGAGATTTTAACATAGATTTTTTCCATTGTCTATAACCGACAACGGCAAAAATCAGGTAAAAAACAAATAAAACAACAGTTGCATAAAGTTCTTGTTTGATAAAAGTAGATATTGTAACAATGTCTAATGTAACCCAAACAAACCAATGTTCTATGCGCTTTTTCATCATTAGGTAAATAGCTATTACACTTCCCGAAGTAATGAAAGCATCTATAAAAGGTATTTCTGAGTCGGTTAATTTTAAAACAAAAACAATTACCACATACAAAAATACGAAAATTCCAATGAAGTATGGTATTTGTTTTTTGGCAAGATGAGTAACAGGGATTTTTTCATTATTGTTGTTTTTTGCTCCTTTTATCCAATAGTATAAACCATAAATTCCAATTCCAATATAGTAAAGTTGAAGGACCATAAAGGCATATACTTTTTCTTGCGAGTAAACTACAAAATAAAGAGAAGACCCAATAATAGCAAAAATCCAAAAAACAGCCTTTTCTTTAATTCCAAAATATATATTTAGTAACCCCAAGATTGAAGCAGCAGCTTCAAGAGAATGTTCTGATAACCAGGTTTTTAATTCTTCTAGCATTCTTAAAATTTATTCGGCAAAAATAGAATAAAAATTGATAAAAAAACGCCGAAATATTTCGGCGTTTTGTGTAATATTTTATTCTCTGGCTCCGTGAATCGACTGAGCTGTATTTATTATATAATCTCCAATTCGTTCAGAAATAGAAAAGATCTCCGAATAAGTGATTCCAACCTTATATTTGTATTCTTTTGCTTTGATATTAATTACATTATTATCTCTAAGTAAATTTCTATATTTATTAATTTCTTTTTCTATATGTATAGCTTTATCAACTTTTATCTCGCTATATTCATGACTAAGATTTTTATTCATTTCTTCAAAAGCAGAATCGATCAATTTAAACATTTTTTCAATATTAACATTGATTTTTTCTGTAAATACAATTTTGTTGTCATGTTTTCGCATTATTGCCTGGGCAAGGTTATAACAACTATCTCCAATACTTTCAATATCATCAATAATTTCCAACATAGCTTTTATCCTTTTAGAACCCAGAGAACTAAGTTCTGATTCGGAAATTTTAGTTAGATAATTGGCTATTTCCACCTCCATTCTATCAACAATATCTTCGTATTTTTTTATTTTTTTGAAAAGTTTATCTATTTTTTCATCTTTGTCTGAGTAGTATAGTTTTTTTGCAAACTCAAACATTTTACTTGTCCTTTCTGCGTAAATTGCTATTTCTTGTTTGGCCTGATAAATTGATATTTCGGAAGTTGATAGCATTCCCGTGTCAATGTATTTTAATCTGAACTCTTCGTCGTCTTCTTTATCCGGCACTAATTTTATTACCACTTTTACAATCAAAGGAACAAACCATACCATTAGTAGTGTATTTGTGATATTGAAAAAAGTATGGAAAATTGACAAAGCAATTGGGATTGCAATTGGGTTATCAAGAGGTGATGGATTTCCTTTTGAGTGCATTAACCAGCTTATTAGATGGATAACCGGATAAAAAAGAATTAAAATCCAAGTTACTCCCATCATGTTAAAAATAAAATGTGCCCTTGCTGCTCTTTTTGCCGAAACATTAGCTACCATTGCTGCTAAATTGGCTGTTATTGTAGTTCCAATATTCTCTCCAAGCACCATTGCCGCCGCAATTTCAAAACCAATAATCCCATTAGCGGCTAACACCAGAGTAAGAGCCATGGTTGCGCTTGAGGATTGAATTACTACAGTTAGGATAGTCCCAATAATAACAAAAAGAAACAAAGACCAATAACCTAAATCAGTGAAATTACCGAGGTTTTGTATAAATTGACTATTGGGATCAATTTCTGGGACAGATGATTTTAAATACTCTAATCCTAGAAATAATAAAGAGAACCCTATAATTAGTTCTCCTAAGTTTTTTGTTTTTGTCTTTTTTGAAAAGAAAAGAGGAAATGCTATACCGATAAGAGGAATTGCAATAACAGACATTTTTACTTTGAAACCTAAAATTGAAATTATCCAGGCTGTAACAGTTGTTCCAATATTAGCACCCATTATTACTCCAACAGATTGTGTTAGAGACAACAAACCCGCATTTACAAAGCTCACAATCATTACTGTGGTTGCGGAAGAAGATTGAATAACTGCGGTAACCAAAAATCCGGTCAGCACACCAAACACTCTTTTTGAAGTCATAGAAGCAAGAATGCTTCTCATTTTTTCTCCGGCAACTTTTTGCAGAGATTCGCTCATAAGTTTCATTCCGTATAAAAATATACCAAGCGAACCTACAAGAGTCAATATTTCAAGTAATCCAAATTTACCCATTATGAAATAACTAAATGTTAAAAAATTCTGTCAAAAATAGATTTAATTTTAAGTCGTGGTAAATAATGAATGTTAACTTAAGGTTAAGTTTTTATTATGGCTTGATTATTAGTGTGTTAATGCTTTGTTTGTTGTTGGAAAGCATAAAAAAATCCTCTCGTAAAGAGAGGATTCAGAGGTGACTAGCGGATTCGAACCGCTGTAGCTGGTTTTGCAGACCAGTGCCTAACCGCTTGGCTAAGTCACCATTTTTTTTAGAGTGCAAAGATAACAATTTTTGTTTTTAGCCAAAAAAATATTTAAGAAGTAAATTATTTTTTCAAAAAATAACCGAATATTTAAGATACGGAATTGGCGCAAATAGAATATCTTCTTTTCTTGAACCAACATAATATAACAATCCCATATCAAAAGAATGTTTCCATTTGTGGTATTTAATTCCTGTAAAGTTTTCTATAAATTGAAGGTCATAATCTGCAACCATTTCAGCAGGATAACCAACTTCTTCTGGAACATCAATATGTACTGTTGTAATAAATAATTTTGTGTCAAAAATGGAACTCCAGTTTTTGTTTAATTTCCAAATGTTTACGTAGCTTAAACTTATAGACCTCCATCTATGTGTGTAATCGGCACCGCAATAAACATCATCTGCCAAAGCTTTTTTAGAAAAAAACTGATCGTAACTAACATTAAAAGAATTTATACTTTTTTCTTTTTTCAAAGTAAGACCGACAAAAGATGTTGTTTTAGTTGTTAACAGAATAAATGGAACAATTTCTAATGTGGTACTATATCCTCCTCCAAAGTTTATTTTTGCCGAAAGAGGAAAAACAACTTTTGCATTAGCGTTGAAAAAGGAGAAAATAATAACTGAAAACATACTTGATTCTACTTCAACATAATTCATAATATTATAAGGCTCTGGTTTAAATTGACGATGGTATTTCAATTATTTCAAAGTAATGTTTTTCTATGCTTTTAAAGCGTTTCCAACTATCTAAG
>JAFGUD010000366.1 GCA_016938685.1 Bacteroidales bacterium
ATCAGCAATTTTAATTTTAAATAATCCCCTCTGCATCCCTTGAAAAATAAGGACTCAGAAAATATCTAAAAAAATAATTTTCGTGTTGATGCATTTTTTTAATTCAGAGAGCTAATGCCTTGATGGTGATATTCTTATGCGACTTGATGTAAAATACCCGGTGAAACCGGATATTGACGGTCTCATAATTTTTAGTTATGTTTGGGATTAATAAATAAAAAAAGGCGGACGGTTGTTGAATTTTTTTTCAGTCCGCCTTTTAACTCAGCTAATATACTAATATTTAATGAAATATCAGCAATATTTTCAAAAAAAAACACTTGACTTTTTATATTAAATTAGAGAAATAAAAAGTGTAGAGAAAAACTAATTCGTTTCGAAGGTCAACAGTTTATCATAACTGTTTTTATTGTCATCAAGCGACACTATCCTGATTTTTATAATTTATTGAACACCATTCCAGACCATCGTTCAAGACGAACTTATCAGGTGGCAGAAATTATCATGGCTGGTCTTATGATGTTTGTTTTTAAACGTGGTTCTAAAAACAATACAAATCAATTATTTACGCCAAATTTTGAGAAAAATTACTTCACAATTTTTGGATTGCGACTTCCAGTGATGGCTTCCGTTCATCAGTTCCTTGAAAATTTACCTGCCAAGGAAATTGAACGCATCAAACATACTCTAATTCATATTCTTATAGAAAAGAGAGTGCTTGAAAAATTTAGATTTAACAAGCAATATGTTGTAGCTGTTGATGGTACAGGAGTGTTTAGTTTTGATGAAGAACCTTTCGAGGGTTGTCCTTACAAGACAAGTAAAAATGGTAAAAAAACATGGCAGGCAGGAGTACTTGAAGCTAAAATAATTTGTTCAAATGGTTTTAGTATTTCTATGGAAACTGAGTGGTATCAAAATTCAGATAATATTGAAGATAAGCAAGATTGTGAACTTAAAGCGTTTAAAAGACTTTCTGCCAAACTGAAAAAAAATTATCCTCGCATGGCATTGACAATCGTAGCAGATTCATTATATCCAAATGAAACTTTTTTCAAAATCTGCAATGACAACAAATGGAACTATATACTTACTTTTAAAGATGGCACATTGAAATCTATTTGGCATGAAATCAATAGCTTATACCCTATTGAAGAAAAGCAAAACAAACAATTACGAGTAACTGATATTAAGTATAAAGAAGAAACAATGTACCTAAACAACATAGAATATAAAGAAAAATATCTGCTATACTGGTGTGAATACATACGCAAATATTCGAAGTCTGATAAACAGGATAGATTTGTACATCTTACAAACATAAATATCAATCATTCAAATGTTTGGGAGGTTAGTTATTATGGGAGATTAAGATGGAAAATTGAAAACGAAGGTTTTAACACTCAAAAAAAACAAGGCTATAATCTTGAGCATAAATATGCTGAAAAAAATTTTAATGCAATGCAAAACTATTATCAACTGCTACAAATAGGGCATTTAATTAATCAACTGACTGAAAAACTGGAGAGCGTAAAAGCAAAAATAAAAACAGCTCAATTAACAATAAAAGCAATGCTTGAGGACACAGTTGCAGTAATGAAGAAAGAAGTTATTGAACATCAGACAGTTTTAGAACAATTAGAGAGTACAAAACAATTAAGATATTAGAAAATAGTTTTACGAGAACGCCTGCTCATTAACATTCAGGTTCACCCAATAAAAAAGAAAGGAGGAGTACATAAATTTTATTTCGAGTGTGTTTTGTAATTCATGCAAATATGTGTGAAATGAGTTTTCTTTTGCCTTATTTGATGCGATAAGTTGATATGGATGTGTTTTTGCTAAAATTAAAATAGCTGACCACCAATAGCTCTATTGCTAAGGAAATACTTTCTCCTTCCTATAAAAATACAAGAGAATCTGCTTCTTTCAATAATTTAGAAAAGACAAACAATAGCCAAATAAGAAATTTAAACAACAATGCAGCTATTAAAACCAATACAACACAAGCCAAAACAGATTCTACCTTAGAAGATGTAGCAACAAATACAAATACGCAAACCTATAGCCAAAGCACAACTGAATTTGAAAAACCCAACAATACTACCGATGCC
>JAFGUD010000367.1 GCA_016938685.1 Bacteroidales bacterium
CAAAAAAGAAATTGTACTTGTTTATGAAAATTACAAATCTTTTATTAATAACAAATATTCAAAAACTTATTCTTTTGATGACGAAGTTTTGACAGAAGAATTTGGGACAGAAGAAGAAATTGAGGAGATGAATAATCAAAAAACTAGTTATGCTCCAAACTGGAATCCAGCGTACAGACATTTTGCTCAAGGTCTAATTGATTACAAAATAGCATATCATAAAGATGGAATATATTATACACTTGTCGCAAAAATAGAAGATAACATAGCATGTGTAGCAAGCGAGATAAATATTCCAAGAGTTGCTTTTAATTGGAAAAACGAAAAAAAACAATCTGAAAATTACCCGACACTAACAACAACAGAAAGTGAAGATGGTCAAACTTGTGGAAAATTTAAAATTAGACCATATGCTGGGACTAGAAGATTAACTAACTACTCTATTGATGCAGATTTCAAGGCAACAGACACTAGTTTACCTCCACAAAATGACACTTGGGCTCACAGCTACTAAAATAACCCTAAAAATCTTGGAGGATTCTATTTCTCCAAGATTTTTTCAAAAAACCTTATAAATGAAAAAAACACTATTATTTCTGACAATTATCTTAACAATTAGCATATTTTCAAATGCTCAAGAAAAAAACAGTCTTTTAAGCGGTATCAATTTATACGCAATTGATATGGGTAAAGACTATGGCGAACTTTTTACTCCTGACAAATTTTATACTAAAGATTATTTTAATGTTCCCCTTGTTTATATAAATTATAATAGATACCTTCTAAAAAACTTCTCAATAGGTTTAAAATTTGGAGAAGGTTACTGCTCGGCATTTACTCAAAACCACAGTAAAATCATAACAGCCAGCACCATGGTTGTGGACTTTAACATAAACTATTCTGTTGTAAACAAAACACATTTAGAAACTTCATTAGGGTTATCGCCTACTCTATCAACAAAAAAAATTAATGGATTTGGTTCTAATGAATACTTTTATTGGGGAGGCATATCAAAAGGCATTAAATTAGATTTTAATCTAAAATATAAGTTTGCCAACAAATCATTTATTGGGTTTAATACTAATTATGCATACAGGTTTAGAATTAAAACTACACCTTACAGTTTTGGAATATTCTACGGTTTCAACTTCTAAACAATGAAAAAAGCATCATCAATAACAATTGTAATAATTCTCCTTTTTGCTATTTCATGTAGCAAAATAATAGAGGTAGATTTTCCTGAACAGGAACAAAAACTTGTTATAGAATCATTGTTTTGCCCTGACAGCACTTTCCGAGTTTTTGTGAGCAAAACAACTGGTTTTAATGACAGTAATATTTATTTCATTGATGATGCTACATGTAAATTGTACGCAAACAATGAATTTCTTTTTGAGCTTCAATATCAGGACTCAGGATTTTATGCTGCCCCCATTAATTACAAACCAGTTCCAGGAGTTTTGTACAAACTAGAAGTTTCACATTCTGACTTGCCCGATGTTTGGGCTGAGGATTCAGTTCCTTCTGAAATTCCATTATTCAGAAATTTTAAAGTTGAAGATAGTGTTATGTATGACGTAGATGCAATGAGTCAATATTTATCAAAATTAAACTTTGAATTAATTGATAATCCGCTAATAAAAAACTTTTATGAGCTAACAATAACAGATAGAGGAGATTCTACAAAATATGAAAATGACACCACCATCACATCATCGGGAGATACAATAATCAATTCCTGTATTTCAAGCAATTATTCATATCCTGAACATATTTTTGGGACAGATCCCGTATTAAGAAATGAAAATTTACTTGATTTTTATCCACTTTTTGTTCCTTTTTCTGACAACATAATAACAAATAGTCATATTTTTGAGATACTATTTTACCAACCATTAAAAACAGTTTACATATTTGATGAAAACACTAATTCTAATATCAACAAAGAAGTTGGCCTTTACTACACTCTTTTCGTAAAACTCCGTTCAGTTTCAGAAGCTTATTACAATTACCGCAAAAAACTAATTCTGCACGAAAATAATCAACAAGGAGATTTTTGGACAGGAA
>JAFGUD010000368.1 GCA_016938685.1 Bacteroidales bacterium
ATTTTTTACAAGTTGTTATGCCGATTGACTTTAAAACCGATTTTAAGAAAATGAAATCGGATTTTTTAAAGCATTTCGGTATAAAATTAGTTTTTGTGAAATAAACTTATTCTTAACCTCTTCCTTTTGTTTAATTCTATTATTTTAGTTTTCTTTATGGTTTAAAATTGTTGCAACATGATAGTAGAATTTGTATTTGCATTTGCTGTTGTCGGAATAGTGGTTGCATTAGTGTTTTTGATTTTTAGACAGGTTATAAAATGCCCTGATGGAAAAGCACTAATCGTTTATCACAAAGAAAATAAAGATGCAGAAATTAAGGTTTACACAAAAGGAAAAGTATATGTTAAATTTTTGTCTGAGGATTATTCTTTTTTGGATTTAAGACAAATGACAACTAAATTGGAAATAGAAGCAGAAACAGCTGATAACATGAATGTTAGGTCGCATATTAATGTTGAATTCGGTGTTTCGTTAGAACCTGTTTTATTAAAAAAAGCTGTTGAACATTTTGTTGAAAAAAGTGAAAATCAAATTTTGGAAATGGTTCAAGAAGTTGTTCAAAAATTAGCAAAAACGTATTTTTCTAAAATGTATTTTGAAAAAAAACAATTAAATATTGGTAAAAAAGTTCATGATTTGTCAGATATTTGGAAAAATGAATTCGAAAAAATGGGTTTGGAATTGTATCGTTGTAATTTTGAGGGGGTAAAAGTTTTATGAAAGTAAATATTTTTTTGTTTCGCAGGGATTTACGTTTAAGTGATAATATAGCGTTAAATAATGCTTTAAAATCGGGGAGGAGAGTTCTTCCTGTTTTTATTTTTGATGATAATATTCTTGATGAGCTTCCAGAAACTGATGCACGAGTAGCTTTTATTCATTCAACATTAAAAGAAATAGATGTTCAACTAAAAAAACTTGGTTCTTCGTTGTTTGTTTTTAAAGGTAAACCAATTGATATTTGGCATAAAATCACACAAAAATATGATATTGAAGCTGTTTCTTGGAATCGGGATTATGAACCTTATGCCATAAAGAGAGATGCAGAAATTACTCATTTCCTGAATCAAAAAAATATTCAGGTCAAGAGTTTCAGAGATCAAGTAATTTTTGAGCCTTCGGAAATTTTGAAATCCGATGGAAATCCTTATACTATTTACACTCCTTTCAAAAAACAATGGTTGTTAAAACTTGAAAAAACAGAAATTATTCCTGAAACGATACCATTAAAAAACGAATATTTTGTTCAGCAAAAAAATAATTTTCCAACTTTGGAGGAAATTGGTTTTAAAAAGTCAAATATTTCTGTTCCGTTGGCAAATTATGATAATATTATAGATTACGAAAAATATCGCGATTTGCCGGCAATTGACAGAACAACAAATTTAAGCACACATTTGCGTTTTGGAACGGTAAGTATTAGAGAAGTTTTTCAAAAAGCATTACAGAATGATGTTTTTATTTCAGAGTTAATTTGGCGTGAATTTTTTATGCAGATTTTATATTTTTTCCCACATGTAGTAACTGAAAGTTTTAAAAAGAAATATGATGCTATAAAATGGCGTAATAATAAAAAGGAATTTGAACTTTGGTGCAATGGAGAAACCGGTTATCCGATTGTAGATGCCGGAATGCGACAGCTTAATCAAACCGGATTGATGCACAATAGAGTACGAATGATTGTTGCAAGTTTTTTGACAAAACATTTGTTGATAGACTGGCGATGGGGCGAAGCCTATTTTGCCGAAAAATTACTTGATTTTGAACTTTCATCAAACAACGGAAACTGGCAATGGGCAGCCGGAACAGGTTGTGATGCTGCTCCTTATTTCAGGGTTTTTAATCCTACTACTCAGCAGGAAAAATTTGACAAAAATTTTGAGTATATAAAACGTTGGTTGCCTGAATTTTTAGAATTAAGCTACATCCCGCCAATAGTTGATCATAAATTTGCACGCAAAAGAGCTATTGATACTTATAAATCAGGTTTGCATAATAATTAAAAAATGTAGTAACTTTGTAAAAAAAAGATTAGCCTGAGATATGTAGATTTTATGGAATTGTTGTTGCTATGTACTATAATGATCATGTGCCTCCTCATTTTCATGCTAAATATGCTGAGTTCAAAGCTGAAATAGATATAAATACTCTTGAGGTTTTAAATGGTGATTTGCCTAAAAGGGCGAAAGCATTAGTCTTGGAGTGGGCAGATGAACATAGAGAAGAATTAAAAAATAATTGGGAACTTGCAAGAGCAAAAGATGAACTTAAAAATATTGAACCTTTAAAATAAGTCACAATGGAAAGTATAGTAAGTGTAAAAGTATTACTTGATTATAATATTAAGGTTGAGTTTGAAGATGGTTTTTTGGCTGTCGTTTGCTTAAAACCGTTGATTGGTGAAGGAATTTCAGAAAAATTACTTGATTATGATTTTTTTACCGATGTTAAAATTGATGATTTAGGCGGTTTATATTGGCCAAATGGTTTTGATATTTGTCCTAATTTTTTAAGAGAAATTGCCGAAAAAGCAACATTTCAAATAGTGTAAACTTTGAGTTTAATTGGTTTTATTAAATTATGTTACTGTGTATTGCAAAGAAATATTTTAATCGTATTTGATTTTAGTTTTTTTGCCGCTTTCAGACCACAAAGTCCATTTGCCTGTTTTTTCTCCATAAGAAAACAATCCTTGACTTTTAGGAGAACCTTCTTTGTAAAATTCCAACCATTCGCCGTCTTTTTTGCCATTTTGATAATTTCCCTCAATAGCAACGTTTCCATTATCAAAGTATTCTTTCCAAGTTGAATTTAATACACCATAAGAATAAACAGCTTCAGTTTTTATTATTCCGTTAGAATGATATTCTTTAAAATCGCCATTCAGAATGTTATTATTGTATATTTCTATTTTCTTTTCTTTGCCGTTTTCGTAGTAATATGTGCATTTACCGTTTTTTTTGTCATTTTTATATGTTCCTGTTTCCTTTGGAATATTCAAAGAGTAATAAATAATATATTCTCCGTCTAAAATGCCGGATTTGTATTGGTATTTTGCTTCTAATTCTCCTTTTTCATCATAAGTTTTTAATGTGCCATCTGCATTATCATCTTTGAAAAAACCTTCTTCTTGTAAAATTCCTTCTTCTGTCCAAATTTTGTATTCTCCATTCATTTTACCATTTTCAAAGTAATAATAATCTCCCAAAGTCCCATTTTCGTAGTAATATTCAGCTTTTCCTGTCGCTAAATCATCTTTCCAATTTATTTTAAAAGAAATTTTCCCATTTTCAAAATACCCAATATTTTCTCCGTTTAATTTTCCGTCTTTAAAATTTACAATTTCTGTTAAAATTTTATTACTTGTGTATATTTTCCATAATCCGGTTTTTTCGCCACAATATGTTTGCCCATATATAATTTGTCCATCTTCTTCTATTACTACATTTTCAATTTGGGGTTTAGCTTTCCAGCTAAATTTGATAATATTACCTTTTAAAAAGTGGTTTGTTTTTTCGCCGTTGACAACAATTTCCGATTTTTCTTCAATAATTTTAAACGAAACTGTTTTTCCGTCAACTTTTAAAACTTCTACTTCTGCAACATCAAGCCAACCTGTGACATTTGCACCTAAAAAAATTTTTTCAAAATATTTATGCAGTTCTCCTTTTTGACCAACTTCAGGTAATATTTTCCAGTCGTAAAAACTAATATTTACAGTTTTTCCGGAGCTTGATAATATTTCGCCTTGTGCTTCAAAAACAGTATCACATTGTGAAAAAACATTATAACTTGAAAATAATACTAACGATAAAAATAGAAATAGATGTTTCATTCTTTTTAGATTAAAGATTAAAAATTACTTTTTTTGAAGTAGTGTAAAATTCGGTTCTAAGTTGAACGATATACAAACCTTTGTAATTTGATGTGTTAATATTAAAAAAGTTTTCACCGGTTTTCCCTTTTTCATTAACTAAAGTAGTGATTTTTCTTCCTGTTAAATCGTATAAATCAACTTTAACGATACAGCCGCTAGGCAAATCAACTTGAATAAATTTGCTGTTTATTTTAAAATCGTTTTTGGCTAAATCCTCTTGGTTTACGTTTATTAAAATTTCATTCATAACATGTCCGGTAGCATATTCCATATCAACATCAAGAATTTCAGCAGCAGTTACTGCAAAATCGGGTAAATATCTAGTTTGTGTTGATACATAGTTTTGTTTGATATTTGGACCTAATGCTAAAAACATAATATGTCTGCAACCATCGCAACTGCAACCGTGTCCGGTAAAATCGTAATCATGTCTTCCGTGGTCGTTGGTTACGAGTAGAGTAGTGTTGTCTTTGTAAAAATCATCTATTTGAATGGTTTGCCAAAGAACATTAACAATAGAATCGGCAGTTGAAATTGCATCTGTGTAACCGTCCCACACACCTAAGTGTCCGGCATGATCAACATCTGCTAAATAAACCCATAAAAATTGAGGATGATCTTCTTCCATTATTTGTAATGATTTGTCTAAAACATCAACATCTGTAGAGCCTTCGCTGTATGTTACAGGCCAATAATCAGGTCCGTATTCGGGGTGAAAACTCTGTAACCACAATGAACTTACATATTTTAAAACGTATACATTTTTATTAGCTCCCGGATTTTTCTGTTTTTCAAAATATTCAAACAAAGTTGGACTAACAGTATATTGTGTATTTGATCCGTTGTAATTTATATCAACTAAATCAGTCCATGCTCCACACCAAAGAGCCGGAATTGCACGAGAAGTGTAGGTGTATCCATCGTTGTAAAATTCGTCAACGTAAGTGCCTTCACTTGCTAATTCTGACATAAAAGGAATGAAAGTTCTGTTTACATCGCCAAAGGTTTCGGTGTATCTTGCTCCGTCGATAATAACAACAACTACATTTTGAGCTAAAAAACTTTTAGTCAGAATAAACAAAAGCAGAAATAATATTTTTATGTGTTTTATCATTAGTTTGTTTGGTTTTGAAAAATGAGTTGATTTTTAGTCAATAATAATATTGTTTGTGTCAACCAAAGCACCGGTAAAACCTGGTTCTATCCATGGCGTAGATTGAGTGTTGCTTCGGTTTTTATCATTGTCTTCAACGTAAAATTCAAATTTCACAGGATAAGGTAATGTTATCGGTACTTCTAAATTGCAAATTACTAATGCTTTGTAATAATCGTTTAAACCAACCGGATCTACATAAGGAATAATTCCGTTGAGATTAATGTCTTCGGGGAATTCATATAAAAAGATATTTCCATTGTCCAAATAATACAAGTCAATAAAAAAGTTTTCTTCTGCCAGAGAATCAACAAAATCTTTACTATCTGTGTTTACTCCGAAGTTTCCGTCTCCATCAACAATTTTAAAGTAGATATTATAATAATGTACAACATTCCCTAAATCAGGTTCTACCGAATCAATCACAACAATTTGTCGGAAATCAATTTTGGGTTCCGGTGGATAAACAGGCTGTTTATAACAATTTGTGAAAAGCATAATTGCAAAAATAAACAGAAGTATGTAGTTATAAATTTTCATTTTTCTAAAAATTAAATTTTGTCAATAATAAGTTGAGCTAATTTTTCAGCATCATTTTTTGTTTTACTTTCAGCATAAATTCTGATAATTGGCTCTGTATTCGATTTTCTAAGATGTACCCAACCTTCCGGAAAATCAATTTTTACTCCGTCTATAGTAGAAGGATTGAATTCCGAAAAATCTTTTTCTATCATTTTTAATATCTCATCAACATCAAGCCCTTCGATGTTTTTCTTTAATTTAATGATTTGATATTCAGGGTATTTTTTTCTTAGCTCAGAAGTTTTTAAGTTTGATTTTGCAAGATGAGATAAAAAAAGTGCAATTCCAACCAAAGCATCACGTCCGTAATGTAATTCGGGATAAATAATTCCTCCGTTTCCTTCTCCGCCAATTACAGCTCCGACTTCTTTCATTTTTTCGACAACGTTTAATTCTCCAACTGCCGAAGCAAAATATTCACCACCAAAGTTTTTAGTAACATCAGCCAACGCTCTTGAAGAAGAGAGATTAGAGACGGTATTTCCTTCTTTGTTTTGCAAAATATAATCCGAAACAGCAACAAGTGTATATTCTTCGCCAAACATTGTTCCGTCTTCGTTGATAATTGCTAATCGGTCAACATCAGGATCAACAACAAAGCCAATGTCAGCGCCTTTTTTTTGTACTAATTCGGATATTTCTGTAAGATTTTCGGGCAATGGTTCTGGATTATGTGCAAATTCTCCATTTGGAACGCAGTTTAGCTCATAAATTTGACTTACACCTAATTCTTTTAATAAATGAGGAACCGAAATAGCTCCAACTGAATTGATACAGTCGATTGCAACTTTAAAGTTTGCTTTTTTAATGGCTTCAATATCAACCAAAGGTAGTTCTTTTATTAAATCAATATGTTTGTAAACATATTCTCTGTCTTTAATAATTTCGCCTAAATCATCAACCGAAGAGTATTCTATTGAATCAATATTTTTAGCTGTTTCAAAGATTTTTTCACCGTCAATTTTGCTTAGAAATTCACCGTTTTTATTTAATAATTTGAGAGCGTTCCAATTTTTTGGATTGTGGCTTGCGGTAAGAATAATTCCGCCATCTGCCTGTTCTTGGATAACTGCTACTTCTGTTGTAGGTGTTGTTGCAAGTCCAATGTTGATAACGTCAATTCCCATCGACATCAATGTTCCGGTTACTAATAAATCCACCATTTCGCCTGAAATTCTGGCATCTCTGCCAACTACAACTCTAGGTTTTGCGGTTGTTTGAGTTTTCACCCAATTTCCATAAGCTGTTGTAAATTTAACTATATCAAGCGGATTAAGACTATCTTTTATTGTTCCGCCGATTGTTCCTCTAATTCCTGATATTGAAGTTATTACGGGCATATTTTTTTTTTAAAAGTTATCGAGTTGACCAGTTGACCAGTTGACCAGTAGCCAGTGACCAGTAGCCAGTGACCAGTAGCCAGTGACCAGTGACCAGTGACCAGTGACCAGTGACCAGTGACCAGTAGCCAGTGACCAGTAGCCAGTAGCCAGTAGCCAGTGACCAGTGACCAGTAGCCAGTAGCCAGTTAACCAGTTATTGAGTTGTCGTGTTTTTCAATCATTCACTCATTCTATTATTCTATCATTCTATCATTCTGTTATTCAAGCATTCACTCATTCACTCATTCTGTCATTCAATTATTCTATTATTTAAGCATTCAAGCATTCAATTATTCAAGCATTCAATTATTCAAGCATTCACTCATTCTATCATTCACTCATTCTTTAATTCTATTATTCTTTTATATATTTTAAAAACAACGAAACCAATAAACATTCCGAGTAATGCACCACCCAAAACATCTCCGGGATAATGAACTCCGAGATAAATTCTGCTGTAAGCTACTAATACTGCAAATATAAATGCAATATACGTAAAAATTTTGTTTTTTATTACTAAGCTTGAAAACATTGCCATTGAAAAGAAATTAGCCGCGTGCGAAGAAACAAAACCATATTTTCCTCCACAGTGATTATTGTATAGATGAACCAAATCAGCAATGGCTTGATTATGGCAAGGTCTATATCTTTTAAAAACTTCTTTGAACGCATGAACAGATGAATAATCGGCTATTGAAACAGCAATACTAATAAAAATAATAGCTAAAATTGCATGTTTTTTTTTAGATTTTTTAAAGAAAAGCCATATTATGGAAATGAAATAAGGAATCCAAATAATTTGACCGCTAATAGCATGCATTATCTTGTCAAAAAATGGAGAATTAAGAGAGTTTAATTTGAGAAATAATTGAATATCAATATTTTGGAGAAAATCGAGCATTTATTTTTTATGCAAAAATAGTTATTTTTGTCTAGTTTTTATAAATAAAAAAGCCACCAAAAAGGTGGCTGATTTTTTACTATATTTGAAATTATTTAACAAAATCAAGAATATCTTGTCCAAATTCACTTAGTAGTAAAGATAGAGATTCTATTGATGCTTCTAATTCGGTTAGGTCTAAAGTGCTGGCTTCAAGAGTATCGCGATAAATAACAGTTTTAGCTTCTTCATCAAGAACCATTGCTCCGTGAATCATATCTCTGTTTTTCATTAAAATTTGTTTTAACACATCGGCAGAGTCGTCTTTTAGAGTAAACAAAGCTTGTTCGATGATAACCAGTGGGTCAGCAATAACAACGACCATATTAATTACACCGTCATCTTCTTTTTCGATAACAAAAACTTCATTGTCTTTATCTTCGCTAACTATTGTAACTTCAAGATCGAGCAAATATTCTCTGACTTTTGAATAATAATTTTCCATACCAACTTTTTTTAGAGGTTTATTTTAATTGCATCAAATTTAAAAATCTTTTTTTCAAATCAAAATTTATTTTGACGAATTTTTGCTGCGTGCTGAAAATAAATAATAGCAGATTAGTTATAAGAAAAAAACCGCTCGGATTTGAGCGGTTTTATGAGTATGATATTTGTTGGTTAAATTATTTTTTTGTTGCAGTTGTTTCTTTAATGAAATCTTCTTTAGAAATCTTTTTAGGTAAAATAATACTTTTACTAACTCTATTTTGTTCCGTATCTCGAGGCATTTCATCAAATCGTAGTTTTTGTCCATCCCACCATATCGGTTGTGCGGAATTTTCTGTATCAGACTCATTAAACATTACATTATTCATATTTATATCATAGTCTTTTGCTAATAATTCAACAGGGTTTTGTGGATTTTCATAACCTTTTTTAGTTCCAATAGCAATCCAACTTATAGTTGTAGTAGATTTACCATTGTTATTTTCCACTACAACAAAACCTGAGTTTTTAACCGTTTCAACATAAACTCCTTGCGTTTTTCCTTGTGGTGTAACAGTTACAATTATAGGCTCTGTTTGAGAAACAACATTTGAGAAATTTTCATCAAAAGAAATAATTGCTTTCCCATTAGAAAGCTTTGTCGTTCCTTTAGAAATTATATCTACACTTGTTGATGTAGGCACATAAGTTGCAATTCTTTCATCAGAACCATTATCTGACAATTCTGTAATAACATCATTAGCATATTGTTTCCCATCAACATATAAGCCATATCTTTCTCCTTTTACAGTTAAGCCATAAATTTCTCCTTTCATCCAACCTGCCATTAAATCAGCAGTTCCTCCAATTCCAATACCATTTGCGATAGTATTCGTTTTGCCTCCTCCTGTACCAACATTAGCGCTGTAAAATAATCCGTAATTAGTAGCATTTGATGCTTTATAGCCTAAGCTACCCCATACTTGAATAGAACCATCATCTACTCTTAACATAGTACCTAATACTCCTCCACTTCTTTCATCGTAATAATAAGAACCAGAGTAGTCCTGATATTTTTCACCAATTACACCAAACATAAAAGCGTCTAATGTAACAGTTGTTCCTGAATGTTCTGCAAATCCAACTGCTCCAGTAGAACCTGAGCCCTCCATCACATAATTAATTCCTGCAGTTGAACTATAACTATATCCGTAAATTCCCACAGCATCTTGAGAATAACCTACCGCAATACCTTGAGTGCCAATTGTATATCCGTTGTTTCCTGAGGCTGCTGTGTACATGGAAAAACCTTTATTTGCTACTTGATTTCCTCCCAAAGCTGAGTTAGATACATTTAACTGAGCGTATAATCCAGGAGGGTTGTATAAATTTGAGCCATTTTGCACATAATTATAACTTGCTATCCAAACGTCAGAAAAATTAATGTTTGCTGCCACAGAAGCATTTAAAGTAGATCTGAAAAATCCGGCTGTCCTAGAAGGGTCTTCAGCAACTCCATATACAGAAGATCCGTTTATTGTTTGAACAGGATTTCCAAAAGAATAAGTTCCATTATAACCTAGGTATCCATAAGTTTGATTACCCGCAACGTCAGAGAATCCAACAACTGCGGCAGTTGGGTCGGTTATGTCAGTAGTTCTTGCATAAACACCGTATTGGTTTGTTCCACCATCATAGAATACACCATAAGTTTGTCCAGCATCGTAAACCTTGATCATTGTGTTATGTTCAGGATGAATATAGCTGGAAGCTGGGGGTCTAATCCAGTATTCTGTGTTCCCGGGTACGGTTGGTACACTACCGCTATAAAGTTGATTCCATTGAGAACCAGTCCAGAAATAAAAACCGTCAGATTCGGCACCGCCTTCTGAATAAATCATAAGCCCGGTTGCAGGGCCGGTAACCGGAGCTGCTGTAGATGCGTCGTCGAGTACAACTTTGGGAACTAATATCCCCATATCCCCACTAGCGGCATGAACATCTAATAAGGCTGAAGAGTGCGGAGTGTATGCACCGTCATCTGTAATTGTTACTTGTTGTGCTTTCAACAAAGAGGAGTTCATCAAAAGCGACAAAAGAAGGAAAGCGGATAAAAATAATTTAAGTTTTTTCATAATACATGTTTTTTTTAATAATTTCACAGTTAATTTGCGGTTATCTGTTTTTTTATAAACATTAAAAAAGTTAAATAACAAATTTTGTTCCAAATTAAGTATTTACTTAATTTCAAAATCTAACATAAGTTTTTGATTTATATATCCTTTCAACCTGTCACCAATCTGCACTTTTCCAACTCCAGCAGGTGTTCCTGTAAAAATTAAATCGCCAATTTTAAGTGTTACAAATTTTGAAACATAAGAAATAATGTCATCAAAATCGAAAATCATTTCAGATGAATTTCCGGATTGAGTAATTTTATCATTAATAACGAGATTAAAATCAATATTGTTTAAAATAAGTTCTTCTTTTTTTAAAAAAAGTGACGAAATAGGTGCTGAATTATCAAAAGCTTTTGCTTTTTCCCACGGCAAGCCTTTTTTCTTTAATTCATTTTGAATATCACGTGCCGTAAAATCAACACCAAGACCAATTTCTTCGTAATAACGTTGCGCGAATTCTTTAGAAATATGTTTTCCAACTCTATTAATTTTTATAACCAATTCAATTTCATGATGAATATCTTCTGAAAAATCAGGATGATAAAAAGGTTCGTTGTTTCTTAATAATGCTGTGTCGGGCTTCATAAAGAAAACGGGTTCTGTTGGAACATTATTATTTAGCTCTTTAGCGTGGTCTATGTAATTTCTGCCTATACAAATTATTTTCATGGTTTTTTTTAAATTTAAGTAAATAATAGAATGATAGAATGATAGAATGCTTGAATGATAGAATTGACAGAATAATAGAATGCTTGAATGATAGAATTGACAGAATAATAGAATGATAGAATGATAGAATAATAGAATTGATTATTTATTCAGGCATTCAGTTATTCAGGCATTCAAGCATTCAAGCATTCAGTTATTTATTCAGGCATTCAAGCATTCTTTATTTTTTTTTATTGTTCATAGTTTGTCTTGATTTAGAAAAAATTGCGAGTAGTTCGTTAACTTCGTCCATTAGTGATTTTAATTTGCTTTCTGGAAAAATATCTGTTTCTACAAGTATTTCTAGCCAAAATAGTGTTTCGTCTGTTTCTTCAATTACAATTGAAATTTTATGATAATATTCTTTTGCTGACCTAGCTCTACATGCTGCTCTATAATTTGCGGCAATAGAAGTAGCAGAACGTAAAATTTGTTTTCCAATTACCCATGCTTCCTGTTGTTTAGGTAATTCTCTGTACATTTTTACGACTCTTATAGCAACATCTTTTGTTCTTCTTTTTATTTGTTCAATAAATTCAACTTTTTTTTCATCCATAAATTTGGGTTTAATATAAATAATAGAATAATAGAATTGACAGAATGATAGAATTAACAGAATGATAGAATTAACAGAATGATAGAATAATAGAATGCTAGAATAATAGAATTGACAGAATGATAGAATGATAGAATTAACAGAATGATAGAATGATAGAATGATAGAATAATGGAATTGATTATTTATTCAGGCATTCAGGCATTCAAGCATTCAGTTATTCAGTTATTCAGGCATTCAGGCATTCATTCATTCAGGCATTCAAGCATTCATTCAGGCATTCAAGCATTCAAGCCTTCAGTTATTCCCCATAAGAAAGCAAAACTTCGGCTGCAAATCCGTTTCCTGCATCCCAATATAAAGTATCGGGATAATTATCTGCTTGGATATCTTCAAATCTTGAACTGAAAGAATATATTGTTTTATCGTAATCATATTTATCATTTACCTGAAAATAAAGTTGTTCTGAGTTATAGTTTCCACTGAAGAAGAATAAATCATCTCCTATAAACCAAGTCATAGGAAAGCTGTTTTCTTCAATATCCGCTAAATCTATGGGTGTTTCATTAAATCCTCCGCTAGCGTATTCAAGTTCATATAAACCACCTAAAAATTCTGACGGCAACCATACCGAAACAACATCAACATAAATTGTTGAAGGCGGTGGAAGAATTGTTTTTTGTATTACGCTGGTTACAGTATCTCCGTTGCATATTGCATTCAGCTTAATATTATAAGTACCGGCTTCCTGAAAAATGTGAACAGGTTCAGTTTCAATAGATCCGTATCCGTCGCCAAAATCCCAGAAAAAATTTGACGCATATTGAGAATTATTAAAAAAAGACATTTCGCAAGGAGCGTAATATTTTCCTCCAAGAGCTTCGTAGCTGAAATCGGCTTGAATTGGCATTGGATTTTGACTAACATCAACTATAAGCGACTTGTCAACAGTTGTTTTATAATTAACAATTGTTAAAACTACTGTGTATTTTCCGGGAGTTGTGTATAAATGTACAGGTTCTTTTTCGGTTGAAGTTTGACCATCGCCGAAATCCCAATTGTAAGTTATTTCTTTTGGCTGATAAGCAACATCAAGATAAAATTGTACTTCGTAAGAAGGAGTACAATTATTTACCCAAAAACCAATATCTTTAACATCAACATTACCTTTTTTGGCGCATGAGGAAAAGAAAATTACCGAAATAAAAAGTAAGAAGTAGAATTTTTTCATAATCTCATTGATTTTATGTTTTTATATACTAACGAAAAAAAACGTTAAACGTTAAAACGAATGTGTAATAAATCTCCTTCTTGAACAATATATTCTTTGCCTTCGATATGAAATTTACCGTTTTCTTTGCAAGCAGCCTCTGATTTTAATTCCATAAAGTCGTTATAATGAATAACTTCTGCGCGAATAAAACCTCTTTTTAAATCACTGTGAATAGCGCCGGCAGCTTCGGGAGCAGTTGCACCTTTTTTAATTGTCCATGCACGAATTTCTTTTGGTCCAATAGTGAAAAATATGCTCAAATTCAGCAAATCGTAAGCAGTTCTGATAAGTTTATTTATTCCGGGTTCGTTTAATCCTGCGTCGGATAGAAATTCTTTTTGGTCGTCTTCTTCAAGTTCTGCAATCTCAGCTTCTAATTTAGCGGCAAGAATTAAAACAGTTGCTTCCGGATCATTTTCTGCTACAAATCTTTTTACTTCTTCGGTGTATTGATTTCCTCCTGCAGCCGATTCGTCATCAACATTACACACATACATAACAGGTTTGTCGGTTAGTAGAAATAAGTCACCTAAAAAAGCTTTTTCTTCTTCTTTTAATTCAACAGTTCTGGCATTTTGAAAATTTTCAAGATGATCTTTATAAACTGTTAATAATTCAGCTTCTTTTTTTGCATCTTTACTTCCACCTTTTGCATTTTTCAAGGCTTTTTCTATTCTTTTTTCAATAGATTCAAGGTCTTTTATCTGCAGTTCGAGGTTTAAAATTTCAATATCGCGATATGGATTGATTGAACCTTCAACGTGAGGTAGATTTTCATCTTGAAAACAGCGAATAACATGAATAATCGCGTCCATGTTTCTGATGTCACCCAAAAATGAGTTGCCTATACCTTGACCTTGACTGGAACCTTTTGTTAAACCCGGAATATCAACAAATTCCATTGTTGTGTGGATTATTTTTTCGGTTGGCTGATATTTTTCAAGCTCATATAATCTATCGTCAGGCACTTTTGTCATGCCGACATTTGATTTATTTGTTGAAAAACTATAGTTTGATGTTTCTGCTTTTGTGTTTGAAAAACAATTGAAAATAGTTGTTTTACCAATGTTTGTCAACCCTACAATTCCTACTTTTAATGCCATTATAATGTTTTTTAACTTTCAATTTTTCGGAGTGCAAAGTTAGGCATTTTTTTTATTTATGATATTTTTTTTGACGAGTTAGGGTTGAAGCAAGCATGAATGTAAAATTACTGTATTTTTTATAGTGTTTTTAGTACTGTTTCTAAATCATATTTGAAAGTAAAACCGGCATCTTGAATTTTTTTTGAAGAAACTCTACTACCTTCAAGTAGCAACGATGCCATTTCTCCGAGTATTGCTTTCATCGCAAAAGCAGGTACTTTGGGCATAAAAAAGGGTTTATTCATCTGTTTCGCAAGACCTTTCATAAATTCAGAATTTGTAATGTGAATAGGCGAAACTGCATTGTAGGCTTCTGTTATGTTTTGATTTTCAGCTGCATACAAAAAAAGATGAGCTAAATCTTCAATACTAATCCATGGCATATATTGTTTCCCTGAACCAAGAGGAGAACCTATTCCTTTTTTGATAATATTTGTCATTTTCAAGAGCGCTCCGCCATCTTTGCTTAAAACTACACCAATTCTTAATTTTACAATTCTTTGAGTAAAATTAGTAACTAAATCAACTGAATTTTCCCATTTCACAACTACTTCTGAAAGAAAATCGGTTCCGGATTTGTCTTCCTCAACAAATATTTTTTCGGTTGTTTTGGTTCCATAAAATCCTATTGCAGAAGCAGAAATAAAAGCATCAAGTTTTTTGTTTGATTTTTTTAATTCTGAGAGAATAAGTTCGGTCGTTTTTACGCGGCTGTCAATAATTATTTTCTTTTGTGAGTTTGTCCATTTTTTGTGACTAATATTTGCTCCGGCTAAATGTATTATAACATTAGCAAAATCAATTGCTTCCGAATCTATTTCATTTTTTGTGTAATCCCAATGGAAGTATTTTATTTTGTCCGATTTTGTAGGGTTTCTCGACAAAATACCAACATTATATCCTTTTTGAATTAACAAATCCGACAAATGTTTGCCAACCAAGCCGGAACCACCTGTAATTAGAATATTTTTAGTCATTGTTTTTTACGTATTTATTGTAAATATCATCTAAATCTGAGTCTTTATCTTCATCGTGAATATCCCAATGAAAGAAAGATAATTTTTTGAAGATTAAAATTGCTTGGTGCATTTCGTCATCGTTTAAATTACCTTTAACAATATGAGCAACTTTGTACATTTCAGCAAAAGCTTTTGTTATTTCTGCGTATCCGTCTTTGGTTAAAGCAACTCTTTTTGCTCTTCCGTCGTCGGGATCTTTATATTCGTAAATGAGTTTGTCTTTTATAAGTCGCCTTAAAACCTCGCTACCGGTAGAAATTTCTAGTAAGTGGCGATTTATTAGTTCAGATTTTAGCAGGCTTTCTTCTTTAATCAAAGAAGCTAAAAAACTAAATTCATCAACCGATTTAAAAGCTCTGTTTTTGAAAGCTTTTTTAAGATAATGTTTGGCAAAACGGTACAAATTTGTAAGCAATGTAGAAAATTCAACCTCTTCAAATTTTTTATAATCGTGATTTTCTTTTTTAGAAAAATCAAAATTTTCTTCTTTAAAACTTGATTTTGAGGCTAAAACTTTGTCTTTAAGATATAGCGCAAATTCTTCGATGCTTTTTTTTCCTGAATTATTTTCAAATTCCTCTAAATGATTTAATATTTGAAAAAGTAAACTATATTTGGACATAATTTAGAATTATTTTACTTTTGTATTATATTTGCAAATATACTACAAAATTGGATAAATTGCAACAAAAATGGAAAAAGTAATTTTAGTTGATAAAAAAGACAACGAAATAGGAACAGTTGATAAAATGGAAGCGCATGTTCAGGGTCTGTTACACAGAGCTGTAAGTGTTTTGATTTTTAACACAAAAGGAGAAATGTTATTGCAGCAAAGAGCTTTTGACAAATATCACAGCGGAGGATTGTGGACTAACGCAACTTGTACTCATCCCAGAAAAAATGAATCAAATATTGATGCAGCAAAGAGAAGATTAGTTGAAGAAATGGGAATTTCAGCTGAGTTGGAGGAAAAATTTATTTTTAAATACAAAGCTTTTTTGGATAATGATTTAATAGAACATGAGTTAGACCACGTTTTTTTTGGAGTAACAGATAAATTTCCTGTCTTAAACTCAGAAGAAGCAGTAAATTTTAAATATATTTCTTATCTTGAATTGATAACAGATATTGAACAAAATCCTGATTTATATACAGTCTGGTTCAAAATAATAATGAAAGAAGGAGAAAAAGAAATTTTTAAAATGAACAACAAACTTTCAATGTAATTTTATATTTTTGCAAAAACAAATGTTTATGTTGTACCAAATAATTTATGTAAGCAAAAGGAATTGTTCGGAAGAAGAGATAACAAAGATACTGGATAAATCAAGAGAAAACAATCAAAAAATAAATGTAACAGGACTATTGTTATATACTAAAGATACTTTTATTCAGTGTATTGAAGGAGAAAAAGATGAAGTTAATACTTTGTACGATAAAATTAGGAAAGATGAACGACATTCAAATCCAATTTTAATTTCGTATAAGCCAATAAAAAATAGAGATTTCCCTTCGTGGAATATGGGTGAGAAAAAAATCAATTTAGAAGAAACTGATTTTATGGCAGATATGTCTGGTGAGGAAAAGATAATTTTTAGCAATATTTTGTCTGGAAAAGAAGAAACAAATGCAATAGATGTTATTCGGAAATTAGTATAAAAACAATCCCTTTTATATTTTCATAAAAGGGATTGTTTTTTTTAGTTGTTTATAGCAATAATTTTTATTTTCCCATCAACTAATCCCATCCAGATTTCTCCGTCGCCAATCATAACACCTTGATAATTACAGAATAAGTCATAGTAATTAGATTTTTTTACAGCACTTGAAATTTTTTTGTTGAATATTTGGTCAAAATTTTCGACAAAAGATTCTTTGTTCGCAATTTCTGTTTTTGTCCCATTTATATTAGCCTTAATAGGATAGCTAATCATTTCAGACAGATTATTTTTGTTTTGAACATTAGCCCGCAATTCTCTGACAAAAATATAAATTTGTTCGTCGGAGTTTATACCGGCAGCTTCAAAAAAACCGTTAGTTTTTGGAATTGTTTCCGCCATAATAGCAGAGTCGGGTACTTCTTTTACCGTAATATTTGAAACATCTTTGTTTTCCGTATTTTTGTCAATATCCGTGTTTTCCACATCAACGGTTACTTCAATTTTAGTACTGTCGCCATTTTTTGAATCATTTTGATCGGCATTATTGCAAGAAATTGCAAAAACAGCCAATCCCAGAATAAGTAATTTAAGTTTGTTCATTGTTACATACGTTTTTTAGTGATTTTTAAACAAAGGTAAATGATTTTTATTCAACAATTATAAATTATACCGATTGCACATTGAAATTAGTCCAAACTTCGCAAAAACTCGTTTGAATTAAATCAATGTAGCATCGGCATTTACCAATGTAATTTATAAAATAGATTTGGACTATTTTATAAAAACATATGGTATTATCTTATGAATCTACAAGCTCCACCGCAACTGAAGTAAGATTTACAGGTTTTGCAATTGATTTTCAGATTGTTAAGTCTAAATTTTTGGGCTGATTCAGAGTTGTATAAATCAGGAAAAGATGTTTCAAATAAATTTCCAAGGATTTCGGGGTTTTGTTCGCAAGTGCGCAGATTTCCAACAGAATCAATAAGCCATTTTTTTTCGCCGCACAAACAGGTTCCGAAATTCAAATTCGGATAATTTTTGTGAGGAATAATGCAGTCTTCAACAGGAACAGAAATATTGATGTTAAATTTATACTTTTCAGCTTTTTGATTTGCTATTTCAAGCACTTTTTTCAAATCTTCGGAACCGGGTGAAAGTTCGCTGATATTTTTAAGACCTTGTCCTCCCGGAATAAAGCGATTTAATGAAATAAAATCGGCAGAAAATGCAAAACTCAGGTCGATTACATTTGGAATTTCATCTAAATTAATTTTTGAAATAATAGTTGAAATTGTAAGCAATCCGCCATATTTTTTTATGTTTAGAATTGTTTTTTTTATTTTGTCGAGTTGATTGTTTTTAGTTAATTTTTCGTGAATTTCAGGATTTACAGCATCTAATGATATTTCAAAGTACGAAAAACCGGCGTCTATCAATTCCTTTGTTTTGGCTTCGTCTAGTAACGCTCCGTGAGTTGTAATTCCAAGTTTTATGTTTTTTGATTTGAAAAATTTTGCAACATCAAGAAGTTCAGGATAAAGCAACGGTTCGCCACCGGTAATTGTAACTCCCTCTATATCTGTGTTTTGCAGGATTTTATTGAACAATTCTTTGATTTTTTCTGCAGAAAGAGTTTTTTGTTGATAATCAGAATTTGCTTTCCATACGTTGTAGCAATAAATGCAATCAAAGTCGCATTCAGGCGTGATTTCAAAAATAAAGTAAGGTTTTGTCATTTTCGTAATTTGATTCTATTTTTCAAAGCTCTCAATTAGTTTATGAATTGTAGGCAAAGCAGTTTGGATTTCATTAAGCTTTTCCATCGAACTTTTAAATTTAATTGTCAAATCGTCGGTTAGTTCTTTATTGTCTTCATTTTCCGTTATGAGTTTTAAATAATGATTTTTCAGTGTTTCTTTATAAAACTCTATAGGCGACTCTGAGTATTTAATTGGTTCTTCTGAAATAGGGTAAAAGAAAAAATTAGAATTGATAATTGATAGAATGATGACGTTGTCGCTAAGCGTAAATATCTCTGTCAAAGCTGAATTATATTCGTTTTCGTCAATTTGATTTTTAGATTTCATTTCCAGCAAAACGTTTATTTTACTTTCCATTTCAAAAACAGCTCGCGGTGTGTATGTCAATGGCATTATTGCTCTTGTGTATAAATTTGGGCCTTGTATGGATTCTAGTCTTGTTTTTGTCAACAAACTTAAAATTTCAATTTCAAGTGGGCTAAATAATTTTGTTTTTTCTATCAATTTAATTTTAAAAATCAATTGACGTTTTATTGAATCTATTTTTTCATAATTTTCGTAACTGTAATTATTTTCTAAATCATTGTTTTGTTCTATTTTATCAATTTTAGTCCAAAAAGTTTTAAAATCAGTATAAGCATCAGTTTTCTCAAAAGCAACAACTCTGCTGTTTTTATTTTCAATCAGGTCATTTATAAGTTCTTCTATATTAATAAAAGATTGTTCAACTGTTTCTAATTCTGCGTTGATTTCGTCATAAGTTTTTTTGCTTTCTCCGTTTTCTCCTTCTTTTTCAATGAGTTTTTTAAAATGATTTTCAAAATAAAGTTTGTTGTTTTCTACTGTGTTTTCATCAAAAGCATTGCCTTCGTATATGTATGTGTTATAGTTTGATAAAATAGTAGAAGTTACCAGTATATTTTGAATTTCGGTATTGATGTTTTTTAGAGAATTGTCAAGTTCTTCGGCAGTTATTAGGTTGTTTGCAGATAAACCTAATAATGTGTCTATTTTAAGCTCAAGATTTTCAAGAGAAGCGCTATGATTTAGGACTATTTTGGGAGGAGCAAAGTGGCTTATTAGTTGAGAGTTAAATACAAACAGGTTTTTGATTCTTTCTTGACAAATAAAGTTTAAAATTTCTAATTCTTTATCTCCAATTAACTTAGTATTCTTAAGGTTTTTGATATTTTCTTCTAACTCTGTTGTAGCATTGTTAAATTTATCTTCGTCTGAAAAAAAGCCGTAATTATAAGATTCGAATGATGAAATTTTCCCGTTATCAACAAAAACTTCAAAATTCGGTGCTTCATTATCCAAACTTTGCCAGAATGCTTTAAATTGTTGCCATTCAGATGTTTCGTTCAGTTTTAAAACTCTTTTTGATTGTTCTATTGGAATTTCATTGTCCGAAATATTAGTTTGACTATTTGCACAACTACTGAAAAATAAAACAGAGAGCAAGGTAGCCCAAAAAAGCCCCCCTTTTTTTACTTTGTTTAATTTTAAGTCTTTGATGCCCAAAAAAAGCAATACAGAACCAATCAAAACAGCTGAAATAATGATAATGTTTTTGTAAATATCCATGATACAAAGGGTTTAAATATTTGGATAAATTTACAACTAACTTTGCGTAATTGCAAAAAAAGGATTATTGTATTGACGATTTTAAAATAATTTAATGTTTTTCTTTGAAAATTAAATTTTCAAGCCAATAACCAATACGTCATCAAGTTGTTGTATTTGATTGGAAAGTTCTTTGGTGTGGTCAATTATTTCGCTGTTAATCTGAGCCATTGCTTTGCTTTTTGTAATTCTTTCTCTTATTTCAATAATTCTTTTTTCCATTTCTTGTTTTCTTTTCTCAATTTGTTCATTATTGAGGTTTGAAAAGAATTGTTTGAAATCTATATCGGGAAGTAAATTATTTTCGTTGTGGTCTTCAATCCATTTTTTAAAAGTATTGTCCAAAATTTGTTTTTGGTCGTCGAGATTTTTTTTGTGAATATCAAGGATAAGTTTTTTGAATCTGGAAGACAAAAATTTAGACTTCTCTTTTCCGCCAATTTGATCTTTATAACCATCAGATGACATGTAAAAAATATCATCATCAAAAATGTTAATTTCATGAAGAACAAATTTCTTTTCAATAGGATAAATTCCTATTGGTTGTCTTGAAGGTTTTATTTCTGTAAGTTGATTGTTTCTAATTAGATACAATGGGATATTTGCGCCGGAATATTCAAGTTTTTTTTCGTTAAAATCAAACGCACAAATTCCTAAATCCATTCCGTCGTTCAAGTTTGGAATTGTTGTTTTGATACTAATTCTAAGTTCTTCTAAAATAATTTCAGGGCTTAAAATATCTTTTCTAATTCTACTTTACGAACTTAAAGTTTTTTGATTTTAAATCTGTTTTCTATATTTAAATTGTATATCTTTCTTTCTTTTTAAATGAC
>JAFGUD010000369.1 GCA_016938685.1 Bacteroidales bacterium
ATTCTTTTACTAGATAATTGCACAAGTGAAATTCAAAAGCAAATAATATCCGATTATTTCGATTTGTATGCAATAGAAAAATTATACGACTATAAACGATATAAAGAAGTCGTAGCTATCGAAGGATTTTTGGCACTTTCGGATATAGATAAGAACATTGAACTTGCTACTTACGAAATTCTAAAAAATCTGGAATAGCATAGTTTGTATAAAACTGATTTTAAGCTTTTTAGTTTGTCGAGTTGTTAAGTAACTGAATTTTATTATTCAACCAAACTCGACAAACTAAAAACTCATCAACCTACAACAGATTAACTGGTTAACTAGCTACTGATTAACTGTCTAAAATCTTTGCGTTCTAAAATGGCAATAAGGCAAACTTCCTTTGTGGTCGTAGTAGTCCTGATGATAATCTTCAGCCGGATAGAATTCCGTTGCCGGTGTTAATTTTGTGGCAACTTTAAATCCTTTTGCTTCAAGTTGTTGAATTAAATCTTCTGCAATTTGTTTTTGATAATCATTCATGTAGAAAATCTCCGACCTGTATTGTTCTCCAACATCCGGACCTTGTCTGTCAACTTGTGTCGGGTCGTGTAATTCAAAGAAAATTTTTGTTAATTTTTCGTAGCTAATAATGTCAGGATTAAAATAAACTTCAACAGCTTCAACGTGTCCTGTTTTGTGAGAGCAAACTTCCTGATAAGTAGGGTTTTTTGTAGTTCCACCAATGTAACCAACAGTTGTGCTGACAACTCCATTTTCTTTTTGCATATAATATTCAACTCCCCAAAAACAACCGGCAGCATAAATAGCACGTTCAAGTTTTTGTTGAGTTTGTATCTCTACAGGCATGAAATTCAAGGATATAGAGTTCACACAATGTCTTGTGTTTTTGTCTGTATAACCTTCTCCTTCAAATACATGTCCAAGGTGAGCACCACAGTTTGTGCAAGTTATTTCAGTTCTGTGTCCATCAGCATCGGTTGTTCTTGTTACAGCACCTTCAATTTCATCGTCGAAACTTGGCCAACCGCAGTGTGAATCAAATTTGTCTGATGATTTGTACAAAGTCGCATTACATTGTTTACACAAATAAGTTCCGTCTTCTTGATAGTTGTAATATTGTCCGGTAAAAGACATTTCGGTTCCTTTGTTTAGGATTACTTGTTTTTCTTCGGGTGTAAGTTTATTAAAGTGCATATTATCAGTGTTTAATTTTGTGTTTTGATTATTAGTTGCATTATTTTGAGAGCAAGCATTTAGCCCCAAAAATAAAAGAATTACGATTAAAAAGTTATATTTAGACATTTTGTTTAATTTTTTAAAAATTTATGTAAAGATATTAAAAAAGACTTTAATGTCTGAATTAAAATTTCTTAAATTTAGGAAGTTTTTGGTGTTTTGTTTTGTAAATGAATTTTCTACCTTGATAAAGTCAAATTTGTGGTAGCAAGTTTTGACAATAAAAGCAAATTTTTTAAGTTTGTTTGCCTTTTTTAGATTTTCTAAAATATATAATTTGCATTATAGATAAGGCAGAAATACTTAATTTTTGACTTATTAAAAATGCAATTATAAAATAATATTTAATATTTTCACACAAACCTTGTATTAAGTTTGTTTTCAGTGATTTATGTTTTGTGAAGAGCATTAAAGAAAAAAATTTATGTGTTGTGTCCAAAGTGGAAAGCAATTGATTTTTGGGATTAGCAATGCAAAAACTTCTTAATTTGTTGGTCTTTAAGTAAATTCTGATTTTATACCGAAATGCTTTAAAAAATCCGATTTCATTTTCTTAAAATCGGTTTTAAAGTCAATCGGCATAACAACTTGTAAAAAAT
>JAFGUD010000370.1 GCA_016938685.1 Bacteroidales bacterium
CCGAAATGCTTTAAAAAATCCGATTTCATTTTCTTAAAATCGGTTTTAAAGTCAATCGGCATAACAACTTGTAAAAAATAATTCTCGAAATTATTTTAACAATTTGGTATATCAGCGGGGGAGCAAAAACGATAAAATAAATTAATTTGACACACTTATACCGATACGCTTTTAGTAATTACTAACATGAACTCCCTTTGGTCGGTTGTATTACTTCGCAAACTAGTAATGCAAAACTAAAAGTCTATCGGCATATACAATTACAAATTTTAGAAGAGGGTTAGTATAAAAGCATCAAAAATAATGACAAGGAAGTTGGAAAAAATATTTTTTGAGAAAAAAATTAAAATTAATTATTTCAAAGGTAAAACATAAAAATAGACTGAAATAAAATGCATAATTGTTCCTAATATTACAAATATATGCCAAACAAGATGATGGTATCTTACTTTGTGCATTCTAAAAAACACAACACCTAAGGTATAAAACACACCACCTCCCATAAGAAAAACAAAGCCCCATAATCCTATTGTGTGGAAGAGATGATTGATATCAAAAACAATTAACCAGCCCATTATAACATACATAACAACATAGTAAGTAGGCACATGTTTTCCTAGTTTTTCTTTTTCAAGACTCTTAATAATAATACCAATTACGGCAAGTCCCCACTCTATTCCAAAAATAACCCAACCGATTGTTCCTTTCATGGCAAGCAACGTAAAAGGAGTATATGTTCCGGCAATCAGAAGGAAAATACCTATTTGGTCAAATTTAAGGAAGACTTTTTTGGCTGTTCCAACAGGTAACCAGTGCATTAAGCCTGACCATGTATAAAGTAAAATCATTGACACACCAAATACCACCGAACAAACAATATGCAAAGAAGTTCCGTGATTGGCGGAATACACAACCATTAATACTAATGCAACAACACTAAGCGCTGCCCCTGAAACATGAGAAATTGCATTTGCAAGTTCTTCTCCAAACGTGTATTTTTCTGTATTAATAGGCATTATGATAATCTAATAAATTAAGTTGGCGAATTTAAAAATCTAAATTAACAATTCAATAATTTCAATATTAAATTTATGTGAAGAAAAAAAGCACATTAAGCATGCTCCCAAATAGGCATTAAATTTTTATAAGTGTTTTCCAGGATAAGATACAGATCTTTTTTATCAAACCATTTAGCCTCAGTTATACCTTCTTCGGCTTGGGGAATTGGTTTTTCATTTCTTTTGTACATCATTTTAAACCAATAAGTTCGTTTAAGATGCCATTTGTCTCGGATTCTAAAAGTGTGAAATGTAGAGGGAAGTTGATCGATAATAGTTGGTTCGCTTATACTACACTCTTCAACAACTTCTCTTAAGGCAGCTTCGGCATAAGATTCATTTTCTTGAACATGCCCTTTTGGTAATTGCCATGTGTCGTGATTTTTTATAGCTAAAATCTGTTTTGAGCTATTTATAACCAACCCACCGGCAGCTTCTTCGTACATAAAAAGGGACTTGAAATTTTGAAAAAGCAGATTCAAATCTGAATTACTAATATATAGTTTTTCGTAGTTACCGTCTTGAAACTTAGACACTAAATTTTTCAACTGATTTCTATCTACAAAATGTGCGTAGTAAGGTTCTTCTTCATCAGTTAAATACACTACTCTTGAGCCAAAATAAATTTCAATCATTGATTACTAGTTGAAAATCCACTTTAAATTACTTTTTATGTTTCAAAAATACATTTTTTTTCAAGATTCACAATTTTATTTTTGCCATTTTTTTCTTAAATCAACTTCTTTAATTCCTCCAAATATACTGTAGTTGTTTCGTAATCAGTTGAATCACCATACTTTTGATATAATATTTTTAATTGCTTATTTACTTCTTGTTTCAACATTAGTTCTTCTCTTAATTCTTCAATCTGATTTTTCAGATTCTTCACTTTTTCTGCCTGCACCATTTCTATGGTAATATCGCTATCTTGAAGCATATTTGCTTTTTGTTTATGAGCCTCTATATAAAATTCTTTGTGATTTTCGTTATATAGTTCCTTTTTTATCTTTTGTTCATCAACTATCATTTGCCTAAGCTGAATAATATTTTTTCTACACGCTTCAACTTTCATCTTTCTTAGTTCAATTTGTTGTTTGTAAGAAAATGCAATTCTTTTTACTTCTTCTATTACATCTTCGGCAATATTTTTATTTTCAGGCATTTGAATTATTTTTTCTAAGTTATCTAATTCTTCGTACCAGAGTTCTTTTGGAACTTCAAAAGTTTTATGAATTAAATCAATTGCCCAACCTCTTATTTGATGAACATCACGTTCGTATTCAAAAATAGAAGTCTCACATTGAAATATTTCCTCCTGAATTTGTTTGTCGAAAGGTAATACAGGCTCTCTTTTGCTAAATATGTTTTTAAATAATCCCATTGTTTCGTTTTTCAGTCTTTCAGTCATCAGTCTTTCAGTCATCAGGCCTCAGTCTTTCTGCCTCTCATTCCAAAACAAATTACTTGACTGCTAACTGCTGACTGTTGACTGCCAAAAGCATCATTCAATCATTCTATTATTCTATTATTCTATTATTCTATCATTCTATCATTCTATCATTCTATTATTTTTAAAATTCAAACCAACTATTCAATTTATCGCAATCAAAATTTTGATCGGTCAAAAACCACTCTCCGGATTTATCTTGATAATAATCTTTTTTCCATTCTTCTGCATTATCAATAATCTCTTTCAAAGCATTTATAGCAAAATAAAGCTCGTCGTTTGTCATCGTAGGATGCAATGAAAGCCTAACCCAGCCGGGTTTTTCACTCGAATCTCCTGCGTCAATTTTATTAGTAAATAGTTTCGATATTTTTTTATCTATATTGAACAAATAATGACCGTAAGGACCGGCGCATGAACAACCTCCACGAGTTTGTATTCCGTATCTGTCATTCAATATTTTTACAATCAAATTATGATGAACAGTTTCTGAATAAAAAGTAACAACCCCTATCCTACTCCTGATATTTTCAGCTAAGATATGAAATGTGTCTATTTTTCTCAATTCTTCAAAAACAATCTCTAATAATTCTTCTTCTCGTTTTAAAATATTAGCAACACCCATTTTCTCTTTTAATTTAATGGATAATGCCGTTCTAATAGTTTGAGTAAAAGCAGGAGTGCCTCCATCTTCTCGCATTTCGGGTTCATTATGATAGCTACACTCATTCCAACGATTAGTCCACTGAACTGTACCACCACCAGGATTATCAGGAATTTTATTTTTATACAAATTTTCATTAAAAATCAGTACTGCGGCACTTCCGGGACCACCAAGAAATTTATGAGGAGAAAAATAAATAGCATCAAAGTATGCTTCAGTATCATCAGGGTGCATATTTATGTCAATATAAGGAGCAGAAGCAGCATAATCAATAAAACAAAGTCCACCATTTTTGTGCATTATTTTTGCGTATTCGTGAACAGGTGGAATACAGCCGGTAACGTTAGAACCGCCTGAAAACGCGCCTATTTTAATCTTCCTGTTTTTATATTTTACTATCGCATCTTCTAAACTATTAGTGCAAACTTTCAAATCTTCGCATGGCTCCAAAAGAACCACATCGGATATTGTTTCTACCCAAGAAAAATGATTTGAATGATGTTCTACGTGAGTTACAAAAACAACGGGTTTATTGTCTCCTAAATCGCATGTTTTAGAAAAATCAATTCCTGTTTTGCGTTTGAAATATGTGTTTGAATCGGGTAATTTCAGCCCTAAAATGCGTTGCAACTTATTTACAACCCTAGTCATTCCGGCACCCGAAGTAATTATTATGTCTTCATCAGAGGCATTAACATGTTGTTTTATTATTTTTTTTGCCAATATATACGATTTGGTCATTTTAACACCAGTTTCGCTTGCTTCGGAATGTGTATTTCCTATCATTGGACCAAACAATTTCTGCATTTTTTCTTCGATTGGTTTATAAAGCCTTCCGCTTGCTATCCAATCAGCATAAAGCATTTTTTGTTTACCGAACGGGGTTTCAAATTCAGTATCGTTACCAATAATATTTTTTTTGAATTGGCTAAAATAGGTTTCAAGTTCAGTTGGCATATTAAGCTTTTTTTTGCGGTTGTTTTTTTTCAATTTTTTTAAAAATAAATTCTAATAAAAAGCTGATAACAATATAAACGCCCATAAACATTATTATGTTTCCGAATGTTTCAAACTTAAAAAACCTATATCCAAATATACAAATAGGCACTGAAAGAAGTATTCTAAGTATTTGTTTTAAAAATTTCATCTACACAATTTGTTTAATAAATTCTTTAATTTCGTTTATGTTGCTTTGATTAAACGATTTTATGATAATGTTCCAATTAGTTTCTGTTTTTTCAACTTCTACTGTTGTGTTATTATTTAAAAAATTATGTTCTTTTAAAATTTCCAATAATTTGTCATATGATTGAAACTCGCTTTTTTCATCAATAGTTAAACTAAAATCAGACTGAATAAAATTAACGGTGCCAAGTTTTATTGCTTCTAAATAATTGAATTTTTTAGTATTCCCATCAACTGAAACATCAAAATCATTCAAAAACAGTGATTCTATGATGTATATTTCGTTGCCTATTTTTATTGGATTATTTTTTTTCGGATTATAAACACGATTGTAAATTACACCGGCAAGTCTTTGTCTAACATATCTCCAAACACCAAAATTTATGGCAGAAAATGCAACTAATAATATTGTAAGTAAAATTTTATTGGCAGGAACAGAATTGTATATCCAAACGGCAATCAAAGCCCAAAGTATAAGTTCTGTGAAAATGAACAAATTTCGTAATTCTTTTCTATGTTCTCCTTTTACAAATAATATTGCAAGGTTTACAAGCCTCACAAAAAAGAAGATAAAAGCCGCTAGAATAAAAAGCTTCACAAAGTTTCCGGTGGTCAATCCGAATGTTTCTCTAAACATTTGTCGATAATTTTAGGACAAAATTAAGATTTCTCGGCAATTTTTCAAGTTAAGATAAAATAAAACCCCGCTAGCTGAACTAAACGGGGCTTCGGACAACAAAAATTATATGTTTTTAATCGAAAATAAATACAAAAAGTAATTTTCAACTATTTCACAAAATTGCACCGAAAACAAGAATATCATCAGTCTGTTCGGCTGATTTTTTCCAATTATAATAATTTTCTAATATAGATGCCTTAGCATCTTTAAAATCAATAATTTTTGAAACAAAACTAATAAAGTTTTTTGTTCCATATTTATGGCCTTCTTCGTTTAACTGATCTATAATGCCATCGGTAAAAGAAAACAGAAAGTCGCCAGATTCAAAATTAAAAAAATTATTTTCAAACAAATCATTTGTTGGATATTTACCTATCGGCATTTTATTGCCCTTTACTCTTATTATTACATCATTTCTCTTAATGTAAAGGCTTCTGTTGGCTCCGGCAAATTCTATTATTTTTTTATCATCATGAATAATAATAAAAGCAAGATCTAGTCCATCATGCTGAAAACTATTTATTATATTGTGCCGAAGTGTTTCAAGCACTTCGTTTGCATGAATTATCTCTTTTCTTAACACAATTTCATTCAAATAAGCAATACTCAACATACTCATTAGAGCACCCGGAACACCATGTCCTGTACAATCAGCAACTACAAGCAATCTAATATTGAAGTGCTCATTTTTTATATTCCTAAACCACAAAAAGTCGCCACCAACAATATCCCGCGGTTTGTATATTACAAAATATTCCCCAAAATTATTATTAAGAATAGTTTCATTATGCAAAATAGCTTCTTGTATTTTTTTGGCATATTTAATACTAGAAACCATATCTTTATTGATTTTTTCTACTTTTAACTTCTGTTTTTCTATTGTTTCTTTTTGAGCCTGAATTTCCTCGGTTCTTTCTTCTACTTTTCTTTGAAAATCATTTAAGAGTGTTGATATTTCTTTTTTCATTGAAAAATAATTCTCAATCAAAATTACAAGTTCGGATATTCTTGTTCTATATCCAAAGTTTTCAAACCTCTTAAAATCACTTCCTACAAACAACTTAATGTTTTTTGAAAGGTTAGAAATAGGCCTTGTCAAGTATCTAATAAAAATCAAACCTATCGAAAAGCTCATTATAATCAAAAAGCCTGATAAAAAAACATAAATAAATTTCAACTTTTTTTCTGATTTGCGAATATAATTACCAACTTCATCAACTAAATAATCTATGTCTGATTGCAAACTTTGTCTTTGGTCTCTCAATTGTTTTGTAAGTCCAGAATTAGTTTTTATTCCTAAAACTGAGTCCAAATACACAACTTTTTTGAAATTTTCAAGATATAATTCCAATTCATTGATAATTGAATCTTTTCGATGTTTGGGCAAATTACTTTCATAGATAAGATTTTGATATAATAAATTTTTAGATTCAAATAAATCAACATATTTTTGTTGACCACGTATTATATAGTCTTTTTCATGCCTACGCAACATAAGAATTTTTGACATATCAAAGTCATCAAAAGACTCAAGTTCGTGAGCATAAAACCTCATCTCGCCAACATATCCAAAATCATGATAGCCTCTATCAAGACTTAATTTTAACAAAGTATCGAGAACCAATTGGTAGTCACTTAATTGTTTTTCATAATAATCATTATAAACAGAGTCTACATCTAAAATTTCAATTTGAAATGCAATATTATTTATTTCATCTGTTATAACCTGAAAAAGACTATCATGTTCTACGATGTTTTTACTTTGAGAATATTTATAAAAATCGTAACTTACTAAATCCTGAACAAAGAAATCATCAATCAATAAATTATCCTTATAAAAATACGATTTCAAAATTAGAGTTCTTTCCTTTAGGTCATAAAGTTTTTGCTTTTTACTTTCGTAAACAATATTAAAAACAGTAATTGACGTAATGATTAGTGTTAATATTACAAAAATCATAATAAAACGAGAGAACAAAGTATTGTGTCTCTGTTTAAAGATTGTTTTTAAAACCATAATAATCATTCCTTTAATAAAAACCCCGCAAGCTAAGCTCAACGGGGCTTCGGACAACCTAAACCTAATTAATCAAATATTTAATAGAGAAAGAAAATGTTCTGCCTAGCTGGTAATTTTGGAATATGTATTCCTGATTATTATAAGTATACGATTTTTTGTGTTCTGAATTTAAAATATTATCTACTGATGCTTTTAAAACTATTTTACTGAAAATTCTTTTTGAAATATTAAAATTAAATTGTGGCACAGGTTGCTGATAAACATCGGGAGTAGAACCTTTTGTAACAACTGATAGTTTTGGACCGTCAACATTAAAACCTAAATTTGAAGCTATACCGTGTTTTTCATTTTCGTAATTTGCAAAAATATTCAAAACCCAAGGAGATTGTCCATACATGGGTCGATTGACAGTCAGCGGAGATGTTGTATTTCCGTAATTTTCAACATATTTCACAGTAGATTCAATAATTGTAAAATTACCTCCTATCATTAAATCTTCAAAATTGATAAAATCTAAATTTTTACGAAACTCAATTTCTGCTCCGTATAACAATGAATTATCAGCGTTTACGTAATGTAACTCCGGATTGTTTGCTCTTGGGTCGTCTATAAGTTCAATTGGTTTGGTAAAATATTTTACAAATCCACTCACAGAAATTAACTGTCCATTTTTCATGTATTTTTCCAATCGCAAATCCAAATTATCAATAATACTTCTTTCCAAATCAGGATTTCCAACTACGCGCCAGCCTTCTTTAAAATCGTAATAAGCATAGGGAGCAATTTCTCTAAACGCAGGTCTTCCTAGTGTTCTGGAATATGCAAAACGCAAATTAACATCTCGTAAAAAACTGTAATTCAAATTAATAGCAGGAAGAAAATCATAAGCGTAAACTTTTTCTGCTCTTACATATTTAGGATGATAGTTTTCCACCATATTCTCTACGTAAGTATAATCGTATTCATATCTCACACCTGTTTGAACGTTTATTTTACTGCCTAACTTAAATTCTGTCATAATATAAGCTCCGGCTAAATATTCATTTGCTATATAGCTATTGTATTTATCTGTTATAGGGTCATTTTGATAGTAAACTCCATAAGTTGCATCTGCATTTTGGCCAATGTTTTCATGGCTTAAATATTCATCAACATTACCATTAAAATCAAGATTTTGTGTTAATAAATCAAATTTATGACTTTCAGAATTTCTATTTTTCATTGTGAAACTCCCTCCGAATTTTATTTTGAAATTTTCAAAAGGTACAGTTACATGTATTTTATTATCAAAGTTAATTTCATCTAAGTCTCTGTAAAATCTGGCGGGAGCCGGATAAGCACTATAACTAATAAAATAATCGCCTCCGCTAACAGAATCGTAATTAAAAAATCTTAAATCCGGTTCAGATAAAATAGAATTAGTTAAAGAACTTATCCATTCTATTTCTGTTTTTTTGCTTCCAATTACGTGAAAACCATTAACCTGAGCCGAAGTAAATGCTCTTTGCTGAAATCCCAAGGTGTTTTCAAACATGTACATATTATCTTCGGGTTTTGAACCTTCTCTATGGCGAGCAGAAACTAGTCCACCGCCATTTCTCATTATTGTAAATCCTATTTTATTATTTGATGATAGTTTATATGATAATCCTAACAACACCGATGTTACAATTTCTTCTTCGCCGTATGTTTCACTTTCAATAATCATTGGATTCATTACTCCCTGCGTAGTTGTCTGATCTTCAACAAGACTGTACCTTGCATAATTTCCATTTTGATAAAATTTATAATTCCTTGAATAACTAATATCAAAGATAAATCCAAATGGGTTTCCCGCAATTTTTGTTTGATTTCCAATAGAAAAAGAATGACTGTGATTCAGAGAAGATGTTTTAATCTGAGGCATCATTATTTTATTGAAAGAACTAGATATTTTATCTAATTGATCGTTGTTTTCGTAAAGATAAGGCACACCATCCTGAGCTAATTGTGGAATTGCCCTTGAACCATCATCTACACCAAGCCAATCAAGACTTCCTCCTTGATATAAAAGAAAATCGTCTCGTAAATTTGCACTTGAATTTAAGCCAACCGAACTCGAAACCTGAAGTGTAAATTTATTTGGAAAACTTTTTGTGGAAATATTTACATAACCACCTGCAAAAGAAGCCGGTAAATTAGGAGAGAATGTTTTTTGAACTACAATATTGTCAATAATATTTGTAGAAAATATGTCGAGTTGAACTGTGTTTTTATTTGGATCAAGTCCTGGTATTTCAGCACCATTAAGTGTAATTTTGCTATATCTGTCACTCAAACCGCGAACAAAAATATATTTCCCGCTTTCAACCGAAACACCTGTAACTCTTTTTACTGCTGAAGCAGCATCAGAATCGCCCATTTGAGAAAATCCCTGAGCAGAAACTCCGTTTATTAATGAAACGGAGTTTTTTTGCATTGTTAAAAGTGCGCTTTCGATACCTTTTACAGCGTTTGCACTTACTATAACTTGATCAATATTTTGGTCAGACGTTTCCAATTTAATATCAATTACAGTTACGTCTTTTGCATTAACTGTAATACCATCAATAATCTGATCCTGAAATGATATAAAAGAACATTTAATTTTGTGGTTTCCAACAGGTATTTTTTCGAGGCTAAAATTTCCGTCATAATCTGTTACTGTTGCAATAACAGGACTTGTTTCTAAAACTATAACTGTTGCACCAACAAGGCTTTCACCGGTATTCCCGTCAATCGCTTTTCCGCGAATTATTCCGGTTTGTGCATTCGCATTTAAAAATAATGCTAATAAAACAATGATTGATAAAATTTTTGTTGTCATGGTTGTTGTCCGAATTTTAAAATAGTTAACCAGTGTGCCAGTAAACCAAAGCATTGGTTTACCAAGACTATTTATTAAGAGAAATTATTCATTTAACTAATTACTAATCTGTTTTATATTTTATTTATCAACAAGTTAACTAACTACTGATTTAATTCCTAATTATTACTGGTTACTGGTTAACTGGTTACTAGTTACTGATCACTGGTTACTGGTTAACTGGTCACTTATTTACTATTTATTTGAGAAATAAAGTGTCCATCCTTGAGCCCAATTTGTAGAACCAAAAGCACCTTTGTAATTTACTGATTGAAAAAAACTATCACTTGGATAAGTCGCTAAATCATTTGTTTGAGCATTAGTTGGAATTGGATTACTTGAAGATAAACCTGCATCAACTACACTATTGTTAGAAGTGGTAAAATAATCTGCAAAAGCCGTTGAAAAAGCAGCAGGAACATCGTATAAAGCCACATCATTATCATCTTTTGGTGCACTAACTTTGAACAAATCAGAAGCAACTGCGTCAACAGCAACAACATTACTGAATACATTGTTTAATAATTCAAGATTTCCATCTTCAAACATTTTGTAACTACATTGAACCATGTCGCCATTTGCATCTTGTAAATATTCAATGTCGATACCTTTTTCCTGATTTGCAAAAATTGAATTAGCATAAGTTCCTCCAGCATTGTCGCGGAAAGTAATAACTTTGCCACCGGCATTTCCAAAATAAGTTACGTTGTAAATTTTAGGCATAGCATAAGGAGTTCCGGTTTCGTTATCACTTGGACCACCGTCATGTTCGCCCATTCTGTCGGCTTCTGTACCTTGAACAGCGTACCAAAACTGACCTTTTCCATGGAAACCTTCATCATAATCATAACAATCATCACCACAATAAGCAACAACAATGTTTTTAAGTTGTGGAGCACCACCAAAAAATTCTACACCATCGTCTTTATTGGAAATAATCTCAATGTATTCAAAAGTTGTAGCAGAGCCAACAGCACCAAGAGTTAAACCGTTAATTTCGTTACCTTCACCAATATCAGCTCCACCATGACGAATAGACACATATTTCATAGTACCTGAATTGTCAGCATCATTAGAACCACCGTAAAGACCTCGAATTTCACTCGTTGGAATTCCTTCGATAGCTTTTTCGCTTGTGCTGTTGCTTGTAGTAGCATTACCAAGAATAATAATTCCTCCCCAAAGACCTTGTGCCATCATATCAACACCTGTTCCTTCATAATTGTCAGCATTTGCGGTAAAAACGATTGGATTAGTCGCTGTACCTACTGCGTTTATTTTACCACCACGAGCAACTATTAATGCGCTTGCATTTTCAGCAGTTCCGGGCATACCTTTTACCAAAGTTCCGGCTTCAATAGTTAAAGTTTGTTCTTCATTTACAAAAACAAAACCTTGAAGAATCCATACTGTATCTGAACTTAAGGTTTTTGTTCCAATTCCTTGACCTTTATCAATAATTGTAACAGAGCCGTCACCGTTGTCAACAAATTCAGTAGCATTTGGATCAGGTTCAATTTCTTTTTTACAAGAATCAAAAATGGTTACTGTTGCCAATAACACTAATACAACGAAGAAAAATTTAAGTTTCATTTTTTTAGTTTTTTGAGTTTGATTTTTTTAAATTTGATGTTGCAAAAGAAGGGTTAGAAAAGCACATATCGAAACAAAATGGATTAAGTAATCTTTACATAAATGTTAAGCCAATGTAAAAAATAATTTGGATTTATAAAGAAGACTTTAAATTATAATTATCTAATTACAAGCTAATTACTATCAAACAAAATTTTCAAGAAAGCAATTATTTTAATCTAATGTTAACTTAGTTTTAAGAGATAGTTAAGTTTTGGTTTTGGTGATTTTAAAATTGAAAGTTCTCAAAAAATTTTATTCTTTTGCCATGCTAAACTCAATTTTAATTTTGAAACCCATTTTTTGAATTCCAAATAATTTTTGAAATTTTTCTCTTCTTTTAATGATTTTCAATCCTTCATTTTTCCCTTTTCAAAACAAAATTTGAAATTATTTTCAAAAAAATAAACTTTTTTTTTATTTTCAAAAACCTGATTACCAATAAACTAAAAATCTTAGTGTAAAAAACACACTAAAAAACTTGCATCTTAATTTTTCTTAGCTTATCTTTGTGTTATAATTACACTAAGTATAATTATCAAATCAAAAACAATGAAAAATTTTTGCTACGAATACGAAAGACCAGCTGTTACTGTTGATGCAGTTATTTTCGGTTTTGCAGAAGCAAGCCTGAAAGTCCTTTTAATCAAAAGAGGGATAGAACCTTTTAAAGACAAATGGGCATTGCCGGGAGGTTTTATACAAATGCAGGAAACAGCAGAAGATGGTGCTAATCGTATCCTGAAAAAAGAAACAAATCTGGAAGGTGTATTTATGGAGCAACTCTATACCTTTTCAGCTGTTAATCGTGATCCACGCGAAAGAATTATTTCTATTGCATATTTTGCCCTCGTTAAACAAGATGATTATCAGGCACAAGCCGGCGACGACGAAACTTCAGCAGAATGGTTTGAAATTAACAAACTTCCTTCGTTAGTGTTTGATCACGAAAAAATATTACGTACTGCAATGTACAGATTAAAAGGTAAAATTCGCTATCAACCAATTGGTTTTGAATTATTAACCGACAAATTTAAACTCTCTCAACTTCAGGATTTATACGAAGTCATACTTGAAACATCAATTGACAAACGAAATTTCAGACGAAAAATCCTTCAAATGGAATTGTTAATCGACACCGAAGAAAAAGAGAAAAACGTTGCCCACAAAGCAGCTAAACTCTACAAATTTGACAAAAATAAATACGATGAACTTTCTAAAAAAGGATTCAATTTTGAAATCTAATTTACTTATTTGAAAATTAGATAATTTGATAATTTATTTAATAAAAACTCGAAAAACTCGAAAAACTCGAAAACTCGAAAAACTCGAAAACTCGAAAACTCGAAAACTCGAAAAACTCGAAAACTCGAAAACTCGACTAACTCGACAAACTCAACAAACTCTAAACTTAAAAAAACATGAAAAAATACGCATTACTAATAATCGACCCGCAAAATGATTTTTGCAATCCGGGGTTAAACGGAAAAAACAAAGGTTCTCTTTACGTAAATGGTGCTGAAAATGACATGGAAAGACTTGCTGATTGGATCAGAAAATTCAAAAAAGAAATCGATTTTATCGGTATTACTCTTGATTCTCATCAACCAAATGATATTTCGCACACAAATTTCTGGATGGATAAAGACGGTAATTTTCCACCTCCATTCACTGAAATTAAGTCAACAGATGTAGAAAACGGAAAATGGACACCACGTTTTGACCCGCAACGTAGCATGCAATACCTGAAATCGCTGGAAGCACAAGGCGAATATCCGCATTTTATTTGGCCAATGCACTGTGTTATCGGTTCAGAAGGAGCAGCAATTTATCAACCGCTTATGGAAGCAATTACTGACTGGACTGTAAAAGGAAAATTCTATCAAACAGTTGCAAAAGGAACATTTCCGTTTACCGAACATTTCGGAGCATTCAGAGCACAAATACCTGACCCGCAACGTCCTGAAACTCAGCTTAATCAAGGTCTGATAAAAACTTTGGAAACTTATCAAAACATTTATCTGGCAGGCGAAGCAAAATCGCATTGTGTAGCAAACAGCCTAAAACAGGTACTTGAAGAAGCTTCGGAACTCGCTCCAAAATTTATTGTTCTTGAAGATGCAATGTCTAATGTTACAGGATTCGAACATATTGCAGATCCGATTTATCAAAAAGCAAAAAACATGGGCGTTAGATTCGCAACTACAAAAGAAAATCTAATTTAAGCAATGCACAAAGTACAATTTACAATGCGCAAAGTACAATTTACAATGAATAAAGCACAATTTACAATGAACAATGAATAATTAATATTTAATAATTAAAAATGCACTTTGAACAATACACAATAAACTTATAACTCGATAACTCGATAAACTCGATAAACTTTCAACTTTAAAAACTCGATAACTCGATAACTTTATAAACTTAAAAGCCATGAATTACAAAGACATAAATTTCAACATTGATTTCGGGAATTTTAATCCTGATGACATACAAGTAGATGAAACAATAAACGCTGTTTTTATTGTTGACACATCATCATCTGTACAAAGTTATGTAAACGAACTCAACTTTGCTTTTAATGATTTTACCGAAAGTATGCAAAAATCGCACATTGCTAATAAACTAATGGTTTCGGTAATAGAATTTAACTCAAAAGTAAGAGTAGAATGTGGTTTCAGACCGATTTCATCTTTCACAAAAACTGATTTTTCAAAGAAAATAGGCGGAATGACAGCACTTTATGATGGAGTTCTTCTTGGACTTAGAAATGCAATTGATTATCGTCAAAATCTTGAAAATTCAGGCATCGAAACTAAAACAATTCTTTTTGTAATAACCGACGGTGGCGACAACGTCTCAAAAAATCCCGCACACATGATAGCAAAAGAAATAGCAGATCAAAAAAAGGACGAAAGAAGTGCTTTTTCGTTCACATCAATAATGTTTGGAGTTGGAAATGATGCCGACTTTACACAAGCACAACAAGAAATGGGTATTGAACATCTTGCAAAAATCGGAACTACAGGCTCCGAAATGAAAAAAATGATTGGATTTATTTCTCAGTCAATTTCTTCAATGTCAGTCGGAAAACCAAATGTTCCTGTATTTTAAACAGTTGAAAGTTTGTAAAGTTGAAAGTGAAAAGTTACTTGCTTGCTAACTTCAACTTTACAGACTTTATAAACTTTATAACTTTATGAACTATAGTAAACTAATATCAAAAGGCTCTCAACACAAGGTTTTTTGTGAGGATTTTATGATTGATGAACAGTTAAACGGCAAATTCAAGATTTTCGGCGTATTTGACGGATGTTCATCAGGAAAGGATTCGCATTTTGCTTCTTCTTTACTTGGAAAAACAGTTATTTCAGCTGCTAAAAAGGTAGATTTTGAGCAGAGTGTAAATCCTTTGAAAGAGATTGTTTATCAGGCTATTAGATCCTATAAAGAAATACAAAATTCTTTAAAACTTGATGTAAATGAAATGCTTTCTACAATGATTTTAATGTTGTTGAATACTGAAACAAATATTGCTGAAATTATTGCTATTGGAGATGGTTTAGTCTCTGTAAATCAAGAAATTACTAACATTGACCAGTTAAATCAACCTGATTATCCTGCTTATCATTTTGATGAAATTGAAAATTACAATGATTTTGAAGATTTTTACACAAAACAGTTGATTTTCAGCAATATAAAAGTCGAGGATATTACGATTTCAACAGACGGAATTAATTCTTATTTGATTAAAGGACAAAATGAATCCCAGGAAATTGACGTAATCGAATATTTTACCAAAGACTCTTTTTTAAACGGAAATCCGGCTATGTTGGCTCGGAAACATAACATTTTAAAAAATAAACACAGACTTGAAAATGGAGACGATATTGCAATTATAAGAATAACGAATTTTGAATAATGAATAACGAATTTTGAAAGAAGAATAAATGTTGTCAAGTTAAACACTCAAAAAAGTCCCAGCGGGACAACATGTTTGTAAGTTCCGACGTAATTCGGAACTGAAAGACAACAGACAATAAAGTGCCGATAGGTACGTCCCATATTATTCCAAAATTAACGACATTGAATAATGAATTTTGAATAAAAAAGCAAAATTGAAGTCATGAAATACACAACAACATCAGGAAAAACTCTGAATATCAACGATAAAGATGAAATAAACAGAGGAGGCGAGGGCAAAATAATGCTTGTTAAAAATCATCCTGATATTGTGGCTAAAATTTTTCATAACCCTCAGGATAACAGCCTTGAAAATAAGCTTTTACATCTAAAAAAACTTGATGCCAATGTTTTTGTAACACCACAAGAAATTTTATACCAGAACAACAAACTTGTAGGTTATACAATGCAGTTTCTAGGTTCTGATTTCTTCGCAATTTCAACGATTTTCAGCAAAAATTTCTGCCAAAAAGAAAAAATCGACTTTGATTTCAAAAAAACTATTGCCGAAAAACTTCGTAAAGCTGTTGAAAATGCACATCAAAATGGAATTATAATCGGCGACTTGAATCAATTTAACATACTTGTTAATTTAAACAAAGACATTAAAATAATTGATACCGATTCTTTTGAAACTCCCACAAATCAGCATTCAGACGTGCTTTTGGAAGATATTCGTGATTATCTATACAACGGCAACGTGAATAAAAACAGTGATTATTTTGCACTTTCAGTGATTTTGTTTTACATGCTGACTTTCACACATCCGTTCAAAGGTATTCATACACAGTATAAAAGTCTGAGAGAAAGGATGATAAATAAACTTCCGGTTTTTGTCAATTCTCCCGATTTGAAAGTCCCGAACTGTTATGTTCCAATTAACGATAATGATGTAAACAGCTTATTCAAAAAACATTACATTGACGGAGAAAGATTTTTAATTTCACTTGAAAACACAAAATTAACGCAAACAGCAACTTCAAATGTCGTTTTAACTACAAAAATAGACGAAAAACATATTACAGTTACTCCGATTTTGCAAAATACTAAAATTGTTGACGTTGTTTTTAATGATGAACTTGGTTATGTTGAAACAGAAAAGGAATTTATTGTTTATGAGGCAAAACACAGAGGTTATTTAAGCAGAAAACACGTTATTAAAACATCTGAATTTGACGAAATTTTCATCGGAAACAATAATATTTTACTGCGCAAAAAACAAAAACTTTATCACTACAAAAACGAACAGGAAATTATAGAAATCAAAAACTTTGAAATTAGCAAACGCGCCGAAATATCAATCAAAGAAAACATTCTAATTGTAATTGAAGACGATGTTATGTTTTGGCTTTATGTTGATGAAATTTTTAATGGTTCGATAAAAAGTCAACGTTATGAAGTATTTGGAAAAGGATTTTCTCAAATCAACGGACTTATTCAAAATACAGGCGGAATTAAGCGTCTTTTTTATAATTCCGGCACAACAATAAGCAGTATAAAAGTTGATAAAAATGTAAAAGCTGTTTATCAAACCAAAAACGCAGGAGTTTTGCAATACATTGAAAATAAGAAGGTTGAACACAGATTTTTTGTTATCAGAGGTAATAATGTTTATTTTTCAGACGAAGAACTAGAAGACATTGTACATTTTGGTTTTATGCCAACAGTAAAAGACGAAGGTCTTATTTTTGAGCCATCAAACGGTGCAATAAATATTATCAGAACCGAAGATTTTAAGGCTGTTTCAAAAATGGATTGCAGCATCATAAATCCGCACACAAGCCTAAAATCATGCAAAAGCGGAATTTTAGCCTATGATGATAAAAATATGTTTTTGGTAAATTCAAAGTGAGTTTAGAGAGTTCGGAAAGTGTGATAGCTCCAAAATGTTGGTTATTGTTCAATAATTCTGGTTTTTAAATCCATTTTTTCGTGCAAAATTCTAGTGATTTCAATATTTTCAGAATCAATTATTCTGTAAAAGATTATATGGCGACCTGATTTTAAACCAGCCAAATTATTAATAATTTCATTATATTTTTCCCCTAATTTAAAATTTTTCGCTGATGTTTTACAAAAATAATAACTTTTATTCTGAATTTCAAGTTGCACGGAATTATTCAATTTTAAACATCAAAGGATTTAATTCTCTGATAGTTCCATCCGGAGCCAATGCTTTTATATTCTCAAAATATACTTTGTCGCCTGATTTTAATTGTCTGAAAATCTCTTTTTGCTCTTCTGTTATAGCAGAACTTGTAGAATTTGATTCTTGAATAACTCCGTCTATGGTTGCTGAAACGGTAAACTCAGTAACAGGAAAAGATAAATCAAACACAAAATCTTCAAGGTTTGAACGAATATGTTTTTTTTCCAAAAGAGATTCTTTACTAATAATGCCACCTTTATTTCTAGGATACCATAGACAAGGATATGGGTTTGGTGTAGGCATACATCTATAATTTTTCTCAGTTAAAATTCTACCATTTGAGTACACTGTTAAAGTTGCTTTTCCTCTTTTTAATACATGAACATCATATTTATTTGGTCCAGTCAATACAATAAATCCATCGCAACCTGAAATTTTTACTGACAGATTTTTTGAATTTGAATTTATTGTAATTGGGTTATAAACACCAATATAAAAGTTTTCCAAAAAACCTTCAGAAATACAGGCATATTCCATTTGATTGCCAATATTCACACAAGGTTTTTCATTTAACTCTTCAATTTCAGTCGAATTTCCTTTTTCAAAAGTTTCAACAATGTCGCTTTTTTCAACAATTATTTTTTGCTCAACAGCTTTTTTATTGTCCTCTTTTTTCATATTCATATTCTGCCAAAACAAAAAAGCACTTGTCAATGCAAAAATTATTAATCCACTCAAAAGCAGTAAATTAACCTTATTTTTATCCATTTTAAATCCTTCAATTATTTTTTTAACTAACAATTAAATAACCTTATGTTCATTCCGTCTGATGATTTCATCTTGCAATTCTTCTGTCAAATCTACAAAATAATCTGAATATCCTGCAACCCTAACAATCAAATCCTGAAACTGTTCCGGATGTTTTTTTGCTTTTTTTAATGTTTCGGAACTTACTACATTAAACTGAATATGATGTCCGTCCATTCGGAAATATGTGCGCACCAATGATGTCAACTTGTTGATTGCTTCTTCATCTTCAAAAAAATCCGGCGAAAACCTCTGATTTAGCAAAGTTCCTCCTGTGCGCAAATGGTCAATTTTTGAGACGGTTTTTATAACTGCGGTAGGACCGTTTCTGTCTGCACCCTGAACAGGCGAAATCCCTTCCGACAAAGGCATTCCGGCTTTTCTGCCGTCAATCATTGCTCCTATTACACTTCCAAAATAAACATGACTTGTAGTTGGTAGCAAATTAATTCTAAATCGTCCTCCTGTTGAAGTTGGCTTATTATCAACTGCTTTGTAAAACATCTCAAAAACCTGAACAGCAATATCATCGACTTTATCATCATCGTTTCCGAATTTTGGAGTTTTATTCAAAAATAAATGCCTTACTTCATCAAATCCTTCAAAGTTTGCTTCAATTGCCAATTTCAGCTTTTCCGCAGAAACTTTATTTTCATCAAAAAAATTATATTTCAACGATGATAAATTATCAGTTACACTACCAAGTCCAACTCCCTGAACATAGCTAGTATTGTATCTTGCTCCACCCGAATTGTAGTCTTTTGCATTTGTTATACAATCATCAATAAACAACGACAAAAAAGGCACCGGAATATAATCCGAAAACATTTTTTCTATAATATTGTTGCCTTTTAGTTTAATATCTATAAAAAAGTTAATTTGTTTTTCAAAAGCCTTTTTAAAATCATCAAAAGAATTAAAATCTTCTAAATTTCCTGTTTTTAACCCTAATTGTTTATTTGTTCGCTTGTCAAAACCATTATTCATGGTAAGTTCAAGAATTTTAGTGAGATTAAAATATCCTGTAAGAATGTATCTTTCGGTTCCAAAAGCTCCTGTTTCTATGCAACCGCTTGCTCCTCCGTTTCTGGCATCAACAACATTTTTTCCTTGTCTTACAAGTTGCTGAAAAATTGCATCGGTGTTAAAAACAGAAGGCTGTCCATAACCTGTTTTAATAATCTTCAGCGCACGTTTTATTAATCTGTCAGGATTTTTTTTGCTAACCTGAACCATTGACGAAGGTTGCAAAAGTCGCATTTCTTCTATCACATCTAAGATGATATAAGTCAGTTCGTTAGCAGCATCGCTTCCGTCAGGTTTCAAGCCGCCTAAGTTTATCAAAGCAAAATCTGTATATGTATTACTTTCTTTTGCTGTAACGCCCATTTTTGGCGGTGCAGGATGATTATTAAATTTAATCCAAAAAGATTGCAAAATTTCAATCGCTTTTTCCTTAGTTAATCTTCCTTCTGCAATATCTTTTTGATAAAAAGGCAATAAATGTTGGTCAAATCTGCCCGGATTAAACGAATCCCAAGGATTAACTTCTGTTATAACTCCAACATGGACAAACCAGTAATATTGAATAGCTTCGTGAAAAGTTTCAGGTGCATTTTCAGGAACATTTCTACAAATTTGTGCTAATTCCAGAAGTTCATTTTTTTCATCAGTTATAGTTGAATTTTCAGCTAAATAAAGCAATTCTTCGGCATGACGATTTGCAAAAATAATCAATGCTTCGGCCGAAATTTTCATTGCTCGTAATTGTTGCAACTTACTTAAAGCGTCTTTATCTTCGTGAAAATCAACAAGTTCTATCTGTTTTTCTATTTGCTGAATAATGTCTTTTAAACCGTATTTGTAAATTTTATCGCCTAAAACGGTATGTCCGGGAGCGCGTTGTTCCTGAAATTCTGTGAAAATTCCGGCTGAATATGAATTTAACCAGTTTTCGTCCATTTCGTTGAAAATTTTGTAGCGCATTGCCTTTTTTGCCCAAAATGGAATAATTAGTTTGTCGTAAATGTCAATTACTTCTTTATCAACAATGTATTTCAGTTTTGGACGAGTATTTAACATTTGTAAATCGTCAACAGAGTGCAAAGAAACTTCCGGATAAGTTGGAGTTGCTTTTGGCTCAGGTCCACGCTCAGCAACAATCAATTCTCCTGTGTTGATACAAATTTTTTTGTTTTGCATTATGTATTTAAAAACTAATGCTCTTTGCTCAGGAATTGAATATCCGTCGCCCATTCCTGACTGATAAAAATCTGTTAATAAAATTGCTCTTTCTGCAGAAATAGATGGCTTCGCTTCAAGGCTTTGTTGTCTGAGTTTTTGTATTCTTTTATTCATGAGTTGTTGAGTTTTTCAGTTAACCAGTTATCGAGTTTTTGAGTTAACCAGTTGTCGAGTTGAACAGTTAACCAGTTATCGAGTTGTCAGCTAGTCTATTATCGATAAAACTGGAAACGGTTAACAAATAGGCTGTTAGGCAATGAGTTTATGTGTTTTATTAAATTATTTTGTATGAATTATTTTTGTCACTGATGACAAAAGTAGCGAAATAATATTTAAAGAAAATGGTTCATTTTTATTTTTTTTTCATTAAACTCTGTGCATTAGGTTAGTAGAAAGCCTATAGAAAGTAACGCTTTAAAAAAATATTTGTCAAAATTTTTTTTTTGTTATTTTTTGTTTGTGTATATTCGCATAATTTTTTAACTTTAACTACCTGAAAAACTTAAAATTATGGAAATTAAAAAAAATAAACTCGTTGGCGACAATGTATCTTATGCTCCAACTACTAAAACATCAGGAAAATACGGAGAAGGTGCTCCTGACACAATAATTATTCATTACACCGGTGGTAATAACCTAAAAGCAGCTGTAAATTGGTTGAATAAAAAAGGGGTACAAGCTTCGGCACACATGGTTGTTGGAAGAGAAGGCGAAGTTGTTCAAATGGCTGATTTGAATGAAATTACATGGCATGCAGGAACAAGTGGTTATCAATTTCCAGACGAAACAAGAACAACTTTTAACAAATATTCAATTGGAATTGAAATAGCAAATGATGGTTATTTGTCTAAAATAGACACCAAATATATAAATTCTTTCAAAAAAGAAGTTGCAAAAGAATTTGTTTTTGAAGGAGAACATAGAAATTATCCTCGAGTAAGAGCAAAATATTGGCATACTTATACAGATGAACAAATAAAAGCGGTATATGAAATTTGTGCAGCTATTATAAAAGAATATCCAACAATCAAATATATTTTAGGACACGAAGAAATTGCACCTACTAGAAAATCAGATCCGGGACCAGCATTTCCACTTGACGATTTAAGAAAAAAAATGAAAGTGTGGATTCCGACAAAACCGGAACCTGAAAAAATCAGAGAAAAACTTCCACTTGGCACTGTTGGAATTGCTACAACTGTTATTAATTTTCGCTCAGGTCCGGCAACTACTTATGATACAATTGCAGAAACTGTTCAAAAAGACGAAAAAGTTCTTGTTTTATCAAAAATTGACAAATGGTACGAAGTAGAACAAGATATTGAAGGTTGGGTGTCGAAAAAATTTATTGACAGAGATGATTCTGACAGCATAACAGATGGTATTGTAAATGCGAATCTATTAAATATAAGAAGCAAGCCAGAGGGTGATAAAATAGCAAAACCTCTAACCAAAGGACACAAAGTAAAAATTGTTGACCGTGACGGAGAATGGTACAAAGTAGAAACTCGAGTTAGCGGCTGGGTTTACGGAAAATATATTAAAATAGTATAACTAATTAAAAAACGCCCAAAAGGCGTTTTTTTTTAATCAATTACTTATGATAGAAAAAGTAGCAGATAATAAAACTTTTAAAAATATTGATTTATCAAAAGAGCAATTTGTTAACGGAGAATTTGACAGTTGTATTTTTGAAAAATGTTCTTTCTCTGAAACTAATTTTGCAAGCACTGTTTTTTTGGACTGCGAATTTGTTGATTGTAATTTAAGCAATGTGAATTTGGAAAAAGTCTCGTTTCAACACACTTATTTCAAACGATGTAAATTACTCGGGCTGGTTTTTAGCGATTGTAATCAGTTTTTAATTTCAATGAAATTTGAGGATTGTGTCTTAAGTTTTTCTTCTTTTTATAAATTAAAAATAAAAGGCACAAAATTTACTAATTGTAACCTTCAAGAGGTAGATTTTGTTGAAACTGATTTATCAAACGCTATTTTTGAAAACTGTGACTTTAAAAGAGCTGTATTTGAAAGAACAAATCTTCAAAAAGCTGATTTTAAAACTTCGTTTAACTATTCTCTAGATCCTGAAATAAATAACATAAAAAAAGCGGAATTTTCAATGAACAGTGTTGTTGGCTTACTTGACAAATATGATATTGTTATCGAGTAAATGATTTAATATTTTACCTCAAACATCAAAATCTATTTATTATACCGAAATGCTTTAAAAAATCCGATTTCATTTTCTTAAAATCGGTTTTAAGTCAATCGGCATAACAACTTGTAAAAAATAATTCTCGGAATTATTTTAACAATTTGGTATATCAATTACTAATAACAGAAAAGCTAATACTTTGGCATTGAAAAAACTCAAGTTCAAGTATTAGCTCCTTCTTTGTATATTTATATTAACTAGTTCACAATTTCAGCTTCCACTCTTCTGTTGTTTTGTTTTCCTTCTTCTGTATCGTTGGTATCAATAGGTTTTGAAGAGCCGTAGCCCTCAGCTTTTAGTCTTTCTTTTTTAATTCCTTTCGAAATCATATAATTAACCACAGATTGAGCTCTGTCCTTAGACAACTGATTATTGAAAGCAACTGTTCCTGTATTATCTGTATGTCCTGAAACTTCTAGTTTTAAATCGGGATTTTCCATCATTACATAAACAAGACGATTAAGTTCTGTATAAGATTCGGGGCGAAGATCTGATTTTCCGGTATCGAAAAAGATGTTTCTTAAAACGATTGAAGAACCAACTTCAATAGGTTGTAAAACAAAATCTTTTTTACTCTCAAAATCAGAAAAATCCGTTTTGAAATTTTCTGTGTGGAATAAATATTTATCTGCAGAAATAGAGATTGAAAAAGAATTGATATCAGGTAGATTTATTGAATAATTTCCATCTTCATCAGCTGTTACATTTGCAACTAATTCATTGGTTGTATAATTATACAAATCAATATTTGCAGCAATTGGAACTCCGGTTTTTGCGTCAGTAACCTGACCTGTAAGAACCAAATTAGGATTAAGTTCAAAGTTTTTTGTTATTTTTTCAGCATTTTTTTCAACCTCAACTTCTGAATCGACTGCTTCAAAATTATCCGCACTAACTTTAATATTATAAGTTCTACTTGTTTTTAAAACTGCAGAATAATCTCCGTTCTCATCTGTTTGGACTGTTTTTACAACTCTGTTATTCTCCATAAAAACAACCTCAGATTCTACCGGACTTCCTGTTAACTTATTTGAAATTTTTCCTGATACCAAAGCATCATTAGAAATTAGCACAATGTTGTGTTCTAATTCTTTCATGTCTTTAGTAAGAGTTATCATTTCTTCTTTTGGTTGATGTCCTCTGGCTGTAATTTTGATTTTATACGTTCTGTCATAGTCAAGATCAGAAGCATAATTGCCTGTTTTAGAGTCAGTAGTAATCTTTTCAACTTGAGATTTATCTTCATAAATTATCATCTGAGCGACAATCGGTTTTCCATCAATGTTGCTTGTAACAATTCCGAACAAATGTACTTTTGGAATAAATAATGTTTTTTCGCCATTGTTTAATATCAAAATAAGTTGTATTTCGTGGCTCCCCCAAGAACCAGATGCAATTGGGTTCATATCAGCCTGATATGCATATCCAATAGAATAACTATTTATGTTTACACCAACTCCAAAAATCAAACTATTATTTGAACGATATCCAACTTGTCCCCATATTGTTTTATTCCAGGTGGTTCCAATGTTTCCATCAAACTGAAACGGAGTTTCTTTTGCACCTCTGAACATAACAGAAGGTTTTATGTCCCAACTTTCATTCAAATGATAATCATAAGCAACAACACCAATAGTATATAAATTTGCAATATTATATTCAAACAGTTGAGGCAAAATTATTTGAGCACTAATATCTTTGAATTTATATGCTAAACCAAATCCAGAAGAAAAAACGGTTTTATTAAAATAATCACCAGTAAGATTTTCATCGGTTAAATCAACATTTTCAGCATTTTGGCTCAGAACTCTATTGTTAATTATACCAAACGAAACGCCCATTTTAACATAATGGTTTTCATCAAAATTTAGTTGATAACCATATTTTAGATTAGCATATAAATTATTAAATAATCCTTGCTGACTGCTAACTACTGAAAAACCTGCTCCCATTCCGGGGAAAAAGTTCATTGTAGCTCCTATGTCATAAGTTCTGGGAGCTCCTGCCATTGAAATCCACTGTAAATGAGAATTTGAATAAGCCATCAAAAAATTATCTCCAATTGCATAAGCAGGATTGTACAAAACAGGATTTTGATTATATAAATTATAATTTTTTAATTCTTGTGCATTTAAAACAGAAGAAAATACTGTAATAAAAGCAATTATTTGAATTACTATTTTTTTACTCATTTTTATTTTTTTAAACAATAAATATTTGATAATTAGTCTCTAAAAACAACCTATTTTATTACCGAAATAAATCCGCTATATGATTCCTTTCCAGACTTGAAAACATAATAATAGGTCCCATCAGGAAGAGGTTCTCCGTTAAATTTAGCATCCCATGTATTATCATAATCTCTTGTGTGATAAACTGTTTCACCTATATTATTAAAAATATCCAGAGTAAATCCTTTCAGATCTTGCACACCAACAATTTCCCAATAATCATTAACACCATCTTCATCAGGTGAAATAAAATTAGGGAATAACAACTCATAATCAAGAACTATTGTAACAATTGCAGATTTTGTTGAGTCATTTCCTTCAAAGTCTACAACCGTAAGATTTACAATATTTTCGCCTTCATTTTCAGAAGTAAATTGAGTAATATCTAAATACATACTATCTATTCCGCAGTCGTCAAAAGAACCATCATCAATATCAGCAGGAGTAATAGTAACGTTTTCGGTACCGGCAGAAGATATTGTAATTGTGGTGTCTTTTGTTTCAGGAACAGGTCTTTCATTAGCTAAAATAAGAGTTTGAGCTTGAGTAGCAATGTTACCATGTTTGTCTTCATAAATCCAATTTATAATATATGTCCCTCCTACGTCATAAAAATTAGTATCGTTAGTAGTTCCGATAATTTCTCCGTCGCAATTATCCATTGCTGTTGGAAAATCTTCTATTGTGAACTGACACCAATCGATTATTGTAGGAAGAGAAGCATCGCTTGGAGTTGGTTCAGTTACGTCATTAATTACAATATCTTGTAAAATATATGATGTATTACCAAAACTATCTTCAAAAGCCCAAACAATAGTTGTATCCACACCTATAGGGAATTCTGCATCTGTTGTTCCGGTAATACCTCCTTCGCATGCATCAGTTGCAGTTGGAGGAATAATTGAAGAAACATCACATTGTCCAATTGCATCAGGTAATGAAATAGCATCAGACACAGGAGGTGTTTGATCAGCTATAATTGTAGCATAATCTGAAAAAGCATCTCCATAATTATTCGCAATATGGCATCTAAATTGTTCTCCTATTAAACCTGTTACATCTGAAATATTTAGTGTTTCTGTAGTGGCGCCTGAAAAAACACCACCATCAATAATATTCACACCATTTTGCTCCCATTGATAAGCAATTGCGTTTTCACTGGTTACTGAAAAAGAGACAGCATCAGTTTCTGTGCAAACATCTTGATCTAAGGGTTGCTGATCAATAGATGGCAAGATTGATAGAACTTCAATATAAGCTTTGTCATCTGCGGTAGTTTCATTTGCTGTTGCTTCTAAGGTAGCTTTTGCAATAGTCCCGGGTATTTCAGTTATTGGACAAGTAACAGCTATCGTTACTTCGGTTTCTTCGGTTGGCAAAAGACTAAAATTTCCAATTGGACTAAGAACATCGATAGTCCAACCAGCTAAATCTATAATTTCATTTAAGGAAATATCATTAACAGTTTCAAAAGAATAATTTCTAACATTAAAATTAATATATTTTGTTTCTCCCTGACGAATAGTTTCATTTAAAGGAGCAGTCACAATAAGGTTTGTGATATCTTTATCAGAATATTTTTCGATTGTGTGAATTGTCCATGTTTCGCCAACAGCTAATGAAGGCTTCCTCCATTCAAGTGCTATTGCATTATCATGACTTGTGGTTAATACTTCTCCGGTAAGTGCATTTGCCATAACGTGTGCTTCAACACCTGACGACCAACCCCATCTTGCGCTTTCGTGTTGAAAAGGTTCTTCTAGGGCTTGCAAAAAAACACTCACAGTTCCACCATTATCTTCCTTTTGGCAACCGACAGTATAACGGGATTCATCCCAATATCCAACACCGTAATCACTACCATAAGAATAAGTATCTCCTTCCTGATAAAATCTCAAATCACTCAAAGTGCCGGAGCTTAAATTTGTAAATACCCATGAATAATTTATATAATCAGATTCAGAAGGGTAATTTATTGTCAATAACGCTTCAATAACATTGGCTTTAACTATTTTAACTGTTGCATTATAGTTATCTATTCTTGTAATATCAATTCTATCATAAGGAATTCCTCCATAACCATCTAAATATGACAAGTTACTACCACTTGGAACTCCATTTACATATATATCAGTAGAACTATTCACATAATAATAGCTACCATTAATGTAAAGATGTATTCCTCTACCCGGATGGTCTGACCATTCAAAATATTGATATTCCCATGAATTAGACCCAATATTTCTCCATATCTGTAAATTATCTCCAATAACATTTATTTTCAAGCTTGACAACACATTATCGCCTCCTAATGTTATGTTTGTATTATAAGTAACAGGAGCCCTAGAGTTCAATTGCTCAATTTTGGTTATATCATAATCCTGAGAAAATAAATTTAAGGTTATTGTTACTAGGAATAACAATAGAGTGGTGAATTTTAAAAATTTCATAATGAAAGTTTAAATATTAATTTATTTAAGTTTTTTGATAAATTTTAGATAAATTTAATTATAAATAGGCCGGACAGTATTTTGTGGGCTTTATTCTAAATTTCAACAAAATTTCATGAGTGCCGACAGAAACACCTGAAATATTATTTGTTGGAGATTCATAAGCATAGCCAATTGTTTGATTTCCAATTCCAAAAATTATGCTTCCATTAGATCTTGCACCCATTTGTATCCATATTTTTTTTCGCCACTGCATATTTAAAACAGCATCAGCCTGTATTTTATTTATTTCTGTATTTCTAACCAAAACACTAGGTTTAATACTTAGAACCTGATTAGCCCTAAAACTATATGAAAAAACACCTATTCCATAAAGATTAATCTCGTTGTATTCGTATAGCTGAGGCAAAATAAGTTGCGCTTCAAATCCTTTTAATTGATAAGAAATGCCAAATGCCGATGTGACACTAATTTTGTTGTAATTATCAGGTAAAATTGCATTGTCTGTTAAATCAACATATTCAAGTTGTGAGAAAAAAAGATTGTCATTTACAACTCCTAACGATAAACCCATTTTCATAAAATGATTTTTGGAAAAATTAATCTTGTAAGCGTAAGAAACCTTAGCTTTTAGATTATTAATCACTCCGTGAGTACTATTAAACAATGAAAAACCGAGAGCCATTTTTGGAGAAATAGAATATGCTGCTCCTAATGCATTGTATTTTGGAAAGCCTTCAAAACCAGCCCATTGCAATCTTGAAGTTAAAAAAAATGAAGCCAAATCATCGGAAACAATAGACGAAGGGTTATAAATTTCAGGATTATGATTAAATAAACTGTAATTGTATAAATTCTGCGAGAACAGATTCAAATTAGAACTAATAAATAATATGATTAGAACTGTTTTAACTAATAATTTCATCTGTTTAAATTTTGAATATTGAATAATGAAGTGAAAATTCAATCATTTTTTTTTGTTATTAATACCTAATCAAGAATGATGATAATTTATCTGACAACCGAAATAAAACCGCTGTACGATGTTGAACGACCATAACTAAAAATGTAATAATATGTGCCTCCCGGCAATTCCTGTCCGTTGTAGGTTGCGTTCCATGAATTATCATAATCATCAGTTTGAAATACAATTTCACCAAGTTTATTATATATGGTCAACGTATATCCTTCCAGATCTCTAATACCATTTACGACCCAATAATCATTTTTACCATTTCCATCAGGAGTTATTAAGTTTGGAAATTCAGGCAAATAATCAAGAATAATTGTTACAATAGCTGATTTTGAAGAAGAATTACCAAAAACATCTATAACAGTTAAATTAACAGGATTTTCACCTTCGTCATCGGTAGTAAAAATTGTTTTATCAAGTAGCATGCTATCAATTCCACAATCATCCGAAGAACCAAAATCAATATCTTGTGGTTTAATAGTTACAACATCATATCCTGTGCTTGAAACAACAATTGTAAAAGTAAGGTCTTGTGTTTCAACAACTGGATTTTCGTTGCTTACAATAACTGTTTGTTCTTGCTCGACAGAATGTCCGTTGTTATCAACAAAAAACCAATGAATAGTATACGAACCGTCTGTTTCATAGTAGAGCGGATCAGTTGTTGTTCCAAAAATTTGACCTTCGCAATTATCAGTTGCTGTTGGAATATTAGTTATTGTCACACTACAAGCATCATTGATTGTTGGTAAAACAGCTTGGTTTAAAATAGGAGCAATTGTATCATCAATTATTACGGTTTGTGTTTGTGTAATTGAATTTCCATGAGTGTCATCAAAAACCCACGTAATTTGATAAACCCCATTAACATCATAAAAAAGAGTGTCGGTTGTAGTTCCTAAAATCTGACCAAGACAATTATCAGTAGCAGTAGGAATATTGGTTATCGTTGCACTGCAAGTTTCTGAGATGGTAGGTAAAGAAGATTGATCAAGTACAGGATTTTCAATATCGTTAATAAACACGTTTTGATTTTGAGTTATAATATTACCATTTTCATCTTCAAAATCCCACTCAACAACAGTTGTTTGATTTATTGGAAACGGAGTATCTGTGGTGCCAATAATTTTACCGGAGCAACCATCAGTAGCAGTTGGCGGATTTATAGATAAAACCTCGCATTGGGCTTCAATATCCTGTAAGGAAACAGAATCAAGCACAGGTAAGTCCTGATCGTCAATTATTACTTGTTGAATTTGTGTTCCTACATTTCCATTTCCATCATCATAAACCCAGGTAATATTATAAACACCAGAAGAATCATAAGTTAAAGGATCCGTTGTGGTTCCGGTAATCACACCGGCACAATTGTCAGTTGCTGTAGGGAAATCTGTGATAGTAAAACTACAATCTCCTGTTAATGTAGGCAAAATAGGATTATCTCTTGACGGTACATTTGTATCATCAATTATTACTAGCTGAGTTTGGGTTACGCTGTTTCCAAAATCATCCTCATAAACCCAATTAACAATAAAATTTCCTTGCGTAGAATAAGTCATCGGATCAGAAGTTGTTCCCGTGATTGGTCCAAGACAATTATCTGTTGCTAACGGAGGCGTCAAAGTAGCAGAACATTGTTCAATAATAGCAGGTAAATTTGACGAATTTGGACCAGGTGCAATTCCGTCAGGATTTATAGAAACAACATTAGAAATTGCATCTCCATAAGAATTAGTAATAAGACATCTAAATTCAAAATTGATAAGACCAGCTACGCTAGAGATTGATAAAGTGTCGGTTGTTGCACCCGAAAATACACCACCATCGGAAATATCAGTCCAACTTCCTGAATTTATTTGCCACTGAAATGCATCTGCATTGTTGCTTACCACACCAAAAGTAGCTGCATCAGTAGTAGAACACACTAGATCATCATGAGGTTGCCCACTAAAGCCGGGTAAATTAGACAACACAATAATATATGCTTTATCATTAGCCGTTTCAGTATCAGCAGTTGCTTCTAATGTAGCTTTTGCTATTGTTCCAGGAGCTTCTCCAAGAGGACAAAAAACTTCAACAGTAACTTCTACCTCTTCCCCGGCCAATAATTCGAAAGGAGCCGGATGAGAAATTACATCCACAATCCAACCAGCTAAATTAACTACTTCACTAAGAATAATATCACTAACAGTGTGAACGGAATTATTTCTTACATTAAAAACAATATTTTTTGTTTGCCCTTGATAAATACTTTCATTCAAAGGGGCTGTTACAACAAGATCAGTTATGTCTTTATCTGAATATTTTTCAATTGTATGAATAACAAATGTTTCTCCCGGAGCTAAATTAGATTTTCGCCATTCAAGAGCAATAGCATTATCATGTACATAACTTAAAACATTTCCGGTTAGAGCATTATTCATAACGTGAGATTCAACACCTGATGAAAAACCATAATTAGCACTTTCGTGTTGATAAGGTATTTCAATAGATTGCAAAAAAACGCTGACTATTTCTCCATTATCTTCTTTTTGACATCCAACCGTGTTTGAAGGACCATCCCAATATCCATATCCCATGTCACTTCCATAGGAATAGGTGTCTCCAGCTTGAAAAAACCTCAAATCATTCATGGTTATACTACTCATATTCGTAATTTCCCATGTATAATTAATATAGTCTGATTCCGCCGGGTAATTTATTCTTAAAAATGCTTCAACCACACCTGTTTCGACTATTCTAACAGTAGCATTATAATTGTCAATTTTTGTTATTTCCAAAGTGTCGTAAACTTCGCCGGAAGACCCATCAAAGTATGATAAATTAGTTCCACTTGGAACTCCGTTTACAAAAATTTTGGTGGCATAATCAACATAATAATATTCTCCGTCAATATACAAATGTATTCCTCGCCCCGGATGATCAGACCAATTATAATATTGATAATCCCAATCATTTGATCCTACATTTCTATATATTTGCAAATTGTCTCCAATAATTGCAATTTTTAGACTGGCAGGAATATTATCCCCTCCTAATGTTGTATTAATATTATATGCTATGGGAGCTCTGTTTTCGCTTTTTAGCGGGTATCCTTGTGAAAACAAGTTAAACGGCAAAATTACACATAGAAATAGTGCAATTAAAATTTTATTAAACATAATAACAGATATATCTTATTTAAAAATCATTTTATTAAAATTTGAGATAAAATTTACTGAGTTGTTTGCGGTTTAATGTTTGTTCTTTCTATATCATCACAAAGATAGAAAATTAAGAAAAGGTTGCAAATCTTTTAGATTTATTTTTTTAGTTATGTTGCAAACTGAATATTAGAAAAAAATAAAAAATTTAAAGCAAGAGGGAGGGGATAAAAAAACAAAACTCTAATGAATTATAAAAAAAAGGAGTTTAATTTGTTAAAAAAAACTCCTTTTTATTTTAAATAGCAACTTATTATTCACTTAATATTTTAGCTTCAACTCGTCTATTTTGCTGCTTACCTTCTTCATTGTCATTACTTGCCCTAGGAAAAGCAGACCCAAAACCTACTGCCTTTAATCTGTTTTTGCTTATTCCCTTAGAAAACATATAATCGACAACAGCTTGAGCTCTATCTTGCGAAAGTTGTTTATTAAAAATATCGTTTCCTGTATTATCGGTATGTCCTGAAATTTCGACTTTTATACTCGGATATTGAATCATAATATAAATCAAGCGATTAATTTCAGGATATGATTCAGGGCGAAGCTCAGATTTACCAGTATCAAAATTTACATTGTTTAATACTACCGAAGCTCCTATTTCCATAGGCTGAAGTTTGATATCTTTTTTTTTCACAAATTTCGAAAAATCAATTTCCAAATTTTCGGAAAAAAACAAATAACCATCAGCAGAAGCAGAAATTGAAACAGAACTAACATCTGACATTTTTATAGAATATTTTCCGTTTATATCCGATTTCGCAGACCCTAATTTCTCTCCATTCTCGTTGTTAAATATATCTATGTTTACAGAAATTGGTTCTCCTGTTTTACTGTTTGTAACAATACCTGAAAGCATCAAAATAGGCATTAATTCAATTTTCTCACTTATTTCTTCAACATTCTCATCTATTTTTAATTCCGAACCATAGTCCTCAAAATTTACAGAGTTTACTTTTATACTATATGTTTTTCCCGATTTCAGACTTACTGTATAATTACCATTTTCATCTGTTTGAACAGATTCTACAACTTTATTATCTTCTAAAAACAAAACCTCGGATTTTACAGGATTTCCATTAATTTTATTAAAGGTTTGCCCATAAACAATAGCATTTTCAGAAATTAGTCGGAAGTTTTGCTCATAATCATCCATATCTTTTGTTAATGTAATAAGCTGATTTACTTGTTTATAACTTTCAGAAGCAACATTAAACCTATAAGTTTTTTCGGCAGATAACTCAATTCCATAAATTCCTGTTTCAGAATTTGAATTTATTTTACCAATTTGAATGTCATTTTCATATATTTTTATTTCAGCATCAATCGGTTTATTATCAATATTAGAAGAAACAAGACCAAAAACGTTAATTTTAGGAGTGATTTTTTCAACTTTATCCTTATTAAATTTAAAAACAAGCTGAATCTCATGACTTCCGGTTGAACCGGTTGAAATTGGGTCAGTATCTGCCTGATAAGCGTATCCAATAGAGTAATTACCAATATCTGCTCCAATACTAAAAATAAAACTATTATTTGATCTGTATCCCACTTGTGCCCATATAGTTTTATTCCACATTGCTCCAATATTTCCATCAAATTGCAAAGGACTACCTTGTGCTCCACGAAACATGACCGAAGGTTTTAAATCCCAACTGTCATTTAATTGGTATTCGTAGCCTAAAACACCAATAGTGTATAGATTTGCAGACTTATACTCAAACAATTGAGGCATAATTATTTGTGCGTTAAAACTATTATATTTATAAGCCAATCCGAATCCGGAAGAAAAAACTGTTTTATTATAGTAATCTGAAGTTAAATTTTGATCTGTAATATCAATATTTTCAGCGTTTTCAGTTAGTATTCGGTCATTTGCAACACCAAAAGACAGACCCATTCTAATGTAATGATTTTCGTTAAAATCAAGTTCATATCCATATTTAAGGTTTGCATAAATATTGTTTAAAAGTCCTTGTTGGCTACTAACAACAGAAAATCCGGCACCCATTTTTGGAAAAAAGTTCACAGATGCACCTAAATCATAAGTTTTTGGAGCTCCGTTAAAAGAAATCCACTGTAAATGTGAATTTGAATAGGCTGAAAAATAATCATTTCCAACAGCAAAAGCAGGATTATACAATATAGGATTCTGTGAGTACAAATTGTAATTCTTTAGTTCCTGACCGCTTAAATTGATTGAAAATAAAAAAATCACAAGAATTATAAATATATTTTTTGACATGATATTCAATTTTTAGATTTGAAATTAATTATTTTACAACAGAAATAAAGCCCGTATAACTTATTATTCCATTACTAAATATGTAGTAATAGTTTCCATCGGGCAATAGTTTTCCATTAAAAGTAGCATCCCATGTGTTTTTGTAATTATCAGATTGATAAATAATCTCACCTATTTTATTAAAAATATTAAGAGAAAACCCTTCTAATTGTTCAACACCTTGAATTATCCAAATATCATTTTTGGCATCTCCATTAGGAGAAATAAAATTAGGTATTGCCAAATTAAAATCGGGTTGAATAACAGTTACAATTGCAGATTTTGAGGAAGAATTTCCAGAATAATCTGTAACAGTTAAATTTACTGTGTTTTCTCCAATATCTTCAGCCGTAAAACTTGTGATATCCAAAGTCATACTTTCGATTCCGCAATCATCTGATGAACCATTGTCAATATCTTGAGGTGTTATTGTAACATTTCCGTTTTCATCAAGATAAACTGTAATATCTTGTGTTTCTACAAATGGATCCGAATCGACAATAATTACAGTTTGATTTTGGCTTACAGAATTACCGTTATTATCAACAAAAGTCCAAGTAATAATATAAGTCCCTTCTGTGTTATATTCTAGTGAATTTAGTGTTGTTGCGTCAATATTTCCTTCGCAATTATCTGTTGAACTTGGTATATCACTTATTGTAACACTACAGAATTCTGTGATATCAGGCAGATTACTTTGATCAGGCACTGGAGCTGTGACATCATCAATAATTACATTTTGATTTTGTGTAGAAATATTACCATTCTCGTCTTCATAAGTCCATATAACTGTCGTCGAAATAGTAATAGGGAAAGAAATATTTGTTGTTCCTGTAATTATTCCCGCACAATTATCTGTTGCTGTAGGTGCTATAAGAGAAGAAACTTCACATTCGTCAATAATATCAACTAACGAAATAGCATCGGCAACAGGAACTGTAACATCATTTATTATAACATTTTGAGTTTGAGTAGAAATATTTCCATTTCCATCTTCGTAAGTCCAAACAACAGAAGTTGTTATTGTTATTGGTAATGCTACATTTGAAGTCCCGGTAATTGTTCCTTCGCAATTATCGGTTGCAGTTGGTGCAGTAAGCGATGTTACTTCACATTCTGCTGTTATATCTGAAAGAGTTACAACATCTGCAACCGGAGCGTTAACATCATCAATAATAACCGTTTGATTTTGAGATGAAGTATTTCCCATATCATCTTCGTAATCCCAAGTAACAGTATAAGTTCCTTGTGAGTTATAAGTTGTAGGATCACTAGTTGTTGCTGTAATTATTCCCGAGCAATAATCGGTAGCTGTTGGAGCAGATAAAGAAATTGAGCATTGTCCGATTATATCAACTAAATTAGTAATATCTGGAACAGGATCAGTATTATCTCCGATAATAAATGCTTGGTCACTTGTTATATCCCCAACAGAATTTGATATTTCACACCTATATTTGTTTCCAACCAATCCATTTACGTCAGAAATATTTAAAGTAGCTGATTGTGAGCCACTGTATACTCCTCCGTCAGAAATATTACTCCAAGAACCTGAATTTTCCTGCCATTGATAACCTGTTGCGTTTGTGGCCGAAACTGAAAAACTCACAGCATCGCTGTTGCTGCAAACATTTTGATCAGAAGGTTGTGTTGATATTCCTGGCAATGAACCGACAACCTCTATATAAGCCTTATCATTAGCTGTTTCTGTATTTGCTGTTGCAGATAAAGTTGCTTGTGCAATTGTACCTTCGGTTGCAGAAATAGGACAAGTAACCTCCATCGTCACATCCTGATTCGCCCCAACACCTAAACTAAAAGCACTTACAGGATTTGTCACATTTACAGACCATCCTGCAAGGTCAATTATTTCAGATAAAATTATATCACTAACAATGTTGGTTGAATTATTTCTTACGTTAAAAGTAATGCTTTTAGTTTGTCCCGGAGCTATAGTTTCGTTCAACGGAGCAGTAACAATTAAATCAGTAATATCTTTATCAGAATATTTTTCTATTGAATTTATAACCCACGTTTCCCCAGATGCAAGGGTCGCTTTCCTCCATTCCAGTGCAATTGAATTATCATGAGTAGTAGTTGTTACAGTTCCTGTAAGCGCATTAGCCAAAACATGATCATGAACATCATCATAATATGCACTTTCATGCTGAAAAGGCGTCTGCAACCCTTGAAGGAAAACACTAACAGTTTGACCATTATCGTCTTTTTGACAGCCCAATGTATTTGTTGATCCCTCCCAATATCCGATTCCATTGTCACTTCCATAAGAATATGTGTCACCTCCGGCAAAGAAACGAATATCACTCATAGAAGAGCCGGAAAAATTTGTGATTTCCCACTGATAATTTATATAATCAGATTCAGCAGGATAATTTATTGTAAGTAAAACTTCGATTATTCCAGTCTTTGTCATTTTAACTGTTGCATTGTAATTGTCTATTTGGTCAATATCAATTCTATCATAAGCCGTTTCACCAAAAGCATAAAAATAAGAAAGGGCTCCACTTGCGGCAACTCCGTTAACATAAAAATCCGTTTCGGAAGGATTAACAAAGTAAACCTCACCATCTGCATATAAATGAACACCTCTTCCGGGATACGATGAATACTCAAAATATTGATATTCCCATGTTGACGAACCAATATTTCTCCATACCTGTAAATTATCTCCTGCAATGTCAATTTTCAAACTGCTTAAAATATCGTCCCCTCCAATTGTTTGGTTTACAGTGTAGGCTTTGGGCGATTTTTCAGTATTTGAAGTGTTACTTTTAATTAAATACTCTTGATAATCTTTTTGCCTTTTACTTTCTACATAATTCTGAGAAATAATTTTGTTCGAGTAAAACACAAGAAGCATAATTAAAATAAAAAATGTACGATTCATAATGTTAATGTTTAAGAATTCAATATTATGTTTTTATAAGACATTGATGTTTGTGATTTTTTTGTTTTTTTACTAAAACATCATCATAAATTTAAAAAAAATTAAAAACCCTTAATTTGATTCTTAGTAACGATCTAATTAAAATTAGTATTCTGTGTTTATTAATTAGTATTTGAATTTTATAGAAAATAAAAAATGTTTAGTTTTATACTTTGATAATTTAATCTTTACATGAAAAAAAACGACTCAAAAACAGCTATTTTTATACTACTTTTTTTTGTTTCAGGCATTTCTTATGGGCAGAACACAAAAATTGACAGCTTAAATCTCTTAATAAACTCGGGAAAAGAAAAAACAGCCATAATAGACTACCGTCTGGAAAAAACAAAAGAGTATTTAAAAATTGATAATCTCACAAATGCAGAAAAAGAGCTTGAAATTGTTTTTAATCAATTAGACACAACCAGATTCAACGACCAAGTAGCAAAAGGGTATTACTTCAAAGGGAAATTACTATATGAACAAAATCAAATAAAACAATCTCTGGATTATTTTTTTAAAATTATTCTAAATCCTGAAAATATTAGTGATTATAAAATACTATCAGATGCCAACTTTGAAATTGGTTATGTATATACTCAAATTGGGATCCTTGACCACGCAATAATTTATTTAGAAAAATCAAATTCAATATTACCAGACAAAGGCAACGAAGTAGAAAAAGCAAAAACAATAAACAACATCGGATACATCAACGAATTATTAGGAAATTATGAACTTGCAATAAACTACTACCGAAAGGCATTATCTGTTTTTGAGGAATATGGGGACAAAAAAGCAGCAGCTTATGCTTACAATAACATAGGAGCACTATACCGAGAAATTGAGAAGTTTGATGACGCTATTATTTACTATCACAAATCTTATGAAATAAAACTCGAAATTGGAGACACAGCAGCCTTAGCAACTACTTACAATAATTTTGGTGTTGTTTATGAAAAAAAGAATGAACTAGATACAGCATTATATTATTATCGCCTTGCCTTAAGTATTGCAAAAAAATTCAAAATGAAACAAAACGAAGCTAGAACAATAAACAACATAGGACGAATCAAAGAATTGCAAGGAGACTTTGATTCTGCTTTAGTTTATTATTTTCAATCATACGATATTAAAGAAAAAATAAGCGATAATCATGGTAAAATACTTTCTTTTCTGAATATTGGAAGCGCTTATTTTAATAACAATAATTTTGAAGAATCTGTATTTTACTATAACAAAGGAATAGAACTTGCTGATTCACTAGGATTTATAAAAGAGCTTTCTTCCCTTTACAAAGAAATTAGTTTTAGCTATGAAAAATTGAATAACTACAAATCTGCATTAGACTATTATAAAAAATATTCTGAAATAAATGACACTTTAGTAAACGAAGAAAAACAAAAACGTATAGAAGAACTAGAAATTGTTTATCAAACAGAACAAAAAGAAAAAGAACTTTTATTTTTAAAAAAAGAAAATGAGACAAAAGAAAAAATATTATCGACTAATAAAATTTTAATGGTTCTCTTAATCATTTTACTGATATTAGTTGTTGCTTTTTTCTACAATACTAACAAAAAGCAAAAGTTAAATGCCCAAAATAAATCGCTTGTATTAGAGCAAAAATTACTGCGAACACAAATGAATCCTCATTTCATGTTTAATTCTCTTTCTTCTATTCAAGCATTTATTTATGAAAATGAACCCCTTAAAGCCGGAAAATACATTTCTAATTTTGCTACTCTAATGAGATTAATGCTTGATAATTCAAGAAATGAAATGATTCTGATTACCAAAGAAATTGAAACTCTAGAATATTATTTAAAACTACAAAAACTTAGATTTAGAAATAAATTTGATTATGAAATTCATCTTAGTAATAACATAAATCCCGACAATACTTTTATTCCGCCTATGTTAGCACAACCTCTTATTGAAAACTCAATTGAACATGGTGTTAGAAACCTAAAAAAACAAGGTAAAATTGAAGTTTACTTTAACAAACAAGATAATAATATTAAAATAGAAATAATTGACAACGGACTTGGATTATCACAAAATGGAAACGGACTTCATAAAGGTTCTAAATCGTATGCTATACAAATAATTAACGAAAGATTAACAACTTTTTCAAAAAATGGAAAAAACATTGTAATTTTGGAGGAAATTAAAGACGATATCAATGAGGTAAAAGGAACAAAAGCTTCATTTTATATCCCTTCAAAAAACCAAAAAGATGCTAAAAATAATAATAATTGACGACGAACCTCATGCCATTACAGTTATCTCTAAAATAATAGAAAATTACACAAAAGGATTTAAAATCATTGCAACAGCAGATGATGTGGCCTCAGGAGTTGAGACAATTAATAAATATTCGCCTGACATTTTATTATTGGACATAAACCTTAGTGATGGAACCGGATTTGATATTTTAAATCAAATCAAAACCCATAATTTCAAACTTATTTTTATTACCGCTTACGACCAATATGCAATTCAGGCATTCAAGTTTAGTGCTTTTGATTATATATTAAAACCCGTTGACCCTGACGAACTAATATCTGTTTTAGAAAAAATTAAACCGGAACTATCTAACATTGACTATTCCACCCAACTTAAAACTTTTTTTGAAAATCTACAAACTTCTGCTAATTCAGAAAAAAAAATTGTGCTTAAAACTCATGATACAATTTTTGTTGAAAACACAAAAGATTTAATTTATTGTAAAGCCGACAATAATTATACTGAATTTCACATTATTGATAAAAAAGTTTTAGTTTCCAATACATTGAAACATTACGAAAATACTCTGGATAACTCTACATTTATTAGATGTCATCAATCTTATATAGTCAATCTTTTTCATATAAAAAAATACGATAAAAGAGATGGTGGCTTCCTTATTTTATCTGATAATTCTCAAATACCAGTGTCTGCTAGTAAAAAACAAATTGTTTTAGATGCAATCGACAATCTCGGCAAATAATTTCATTTCTTAAAAGCCCAAAATTCTATTTTTGTTTAAATTCTAATTTACAATGGCGCAATTCTAAAGTTACTTGGCATTATACTATATTGCTCAAAAAATCAGTAGTTATCTATTTAATTTTGTACAATAAACAATAAAACAGTTTGTTATGGTCAAAATTAAAATTTCAGCAGTCGTTGTATTTATCATACTGATTTCTTTTTCAGGATTTTCACAAAATTATCAGGAAATCAAAAGACAAAATGATTATGCAGAATATCTTTTAAAAAGCAAAGTTCTTGGAGAAAAAAACTCACCTAAAGCATATACAATAAATGAAACAATTGGAGGAGATGATATTTTAGGAAGTTTGAAAATTGACATAGCAGGTGATAATTTACAAGTATGGAGAAATATTGGTTCATCAACATGGGAATATCAATATTTTGAGTATTCTTCATACCCTGGCAGAGGAGTTCATTTATATGCAGATGGTGAAGTATACTTTGTCAACCCCTCAGTAACAGATTTTTATGTTAATGGAGTTTTGGCAAGTGGCCCATTGTCTTATTATTATGATTACAGTGGCACAGAATACGATAGAATTGATATTGACCAAATTGACAACTACAATGCTACTGTTAAAATGACAAAAACAGGAGTAATTGAACTTTTGCTTACAATCAATTATCCTGCTGAATCAGACTATATAAACTACACTTGGGAAATAACTAATCTTAGTGGCTCATCAATGAGCGACATACGTTTTTATGCTGGTGGTGATACATACTCTTATGGAAGCGATAATGGAGTTGGTTACTGGGATGGAGCAACAAATACTGTGGGCTGTCAAAAAGACGATGGAGGTGAAATAGTTAGTGTTTTCATGCAAGGATTACAAATTCCATATGAACACGAAAGTGCATATTATGACGATGTTCACGATCATGTTATTGCAAACTCACTTACAGGAACTGTAACAACCACCGACCACGATAATGCCATTGCGCTAGAATGGAGAAAAGCAACATTAGCCAACAATGAAACATGGACAATTACTGCTATTGAGAAATACTCAGACAAAGTAATTTCTGATTTAATAGTAACTGCTCCTTTAAATGAAACTATAACTCCGGGAGAAACAAAAAACATAACTTTTAATGTCAGAAACATGTCAACTGGTGCTGTCAACAATATTGCACTAACTGAAATTATAGATCTTGCAGGTTGGACTGTTAATGTAACAAATCCGGCAGGAACATTTAACTTGGCTATTGGAGCAGATCAAGATATTACGGTTGAAGTTTATTGCCTTCTAACTGCAAATGTAGGAAATGTGGCACAAGCAACTCTTACTGCTGACAATGGATCTGTATCTGCCGATGACGTTGCATATATAGAGGTGGTTGCTCCTGATGCTGTAAGTGTTTTCGGAACAATCACTTATGACAATACAACTTCTACTCCAATTTCTTCACAAGAAGTAAAACTAATGCAAGGCGCTACTGAGATAGCCACAACAACAACAGACGGTAGCGGAAATTATTCTTTCGATGATGTTGCTGATGGCTCATACACTGTTACTCCAAATATTACACTCGACTGGAAAGGAGTTACTGCAATGGACGCAACTTTATATAAAAAACATATTACTGCTGTTTCTTTTTTAACAGGCTTAAAATGGCGTTCGGGTGACATTGTTTCTCCTTCGACACCTCCGGCTAATCCAACGCTTACAGCTGCTGACCTAACACCTATTTATCAAAGAATTATTACTCAAATTTCTTCTTTTTCTGAGGTTGGTGATTTTGCAAATTCAGATGGTGATGTTACAGTTGCAGGTTCTAATCAGATTGTTGATATGCAAATTATTTGCTACGGTGATGCAAACGCTTCATATTCTTTCTCTAAAAATGAATTACAACCAATTGATGTTGAAAACCAAGATGTTCTTTTTGTTGAAAATGGTGAATATATTGAAATTCCTATTCTTGTTTCTGTTGATGTATTTGAATTAGCCTCGGTTACTCTTGAAATAACATACAACAATAACATCCTCAATATCAACAATGTAACAATGAGCAACAAGAACAACAACAACAATGACCTGAGATTCAATATTGAAGATGGAAGAATTAATTTAGCATATTCAACTTTAAATTTTACAAATTTTAATCAATCCGATATCCTATTTTATTTATGCGGAAATATTGTAAATATAACTGAACAAACATCGGTCACTAATCAAATTAACGGAGAATTTGGAAATTACAGCGATGAAGTAATTGACGGAATAAGCTTTATTATGCCCGAATTGAGTCCAAAAAACACTACTTCTTATTCTTCTTTTGAAAACAACCTACTCATTTACCCAAATCCTGTTAAAAATATCTTAACAATTTGCAATGCAAATGAATCTATTGTTGAAATTTACAATGTTTTTGGAAAACTCATCAGCACATATAAAATTAATGAAAATTCGGCAAAAATTTCCGTGCAAAATCTTTCCGAAGGCACTTACATCATAAAAACAATTAGAAATAACGAAATAGTTACAAAAAAACTAACAGTTATAAAATAAACTTTGATATGTAAGTCTTCATTTTAAAATTCAAAAAAAACAAAAACATTATGCACAGAAACAAATATAAAATCCTCATATCGGTTCTCATTTTTATGCTCTTGCAAATTAATTTATTTGCTCAAACAATAACTGTTAAAGATGGCTCAACGACCGACCAAGGATTGCCAATAGAACCTTTTTACGGTTACTCTTATTCAGAACAAATTTTTTTGCAAAGTGAAATAATTTCTGCAGGAGGTTTGGCAGGTGATATTACTGAAATATATTTTGAATACAACGGAAACTCCGGATGGACTGACAACATAGTTATCTTTATGGGACACACTTCCAAAAGCACTTATTCAGGGACATCAGATTGGATTACATCTGCATCTATGACTGAAGTTTACAACGGAACTTTTACAGCAACATTAACCACAGGATGGTATTTAATCACACTAGACAATCCTTTTACTTATAATGGAACAGATAATCTTGTAATTGCTGTTGATGAAAACACTTCCGGTTATCATAATTCTGCAGATGACTTTTATTGTGCGGCTGCTACCGACAGGGCACTAGTTTATAGAAATGATGCAACAAACCCCGATCCGGCTTCTCCACCAACAGCAAGTTATCTTCGTAGTTATGTTCCCAGTTTAAAATTATCACTAATAACAGGTCCAACTATCAATGTTTCTGAAAATTCTATATCTGATTTAGAATATTGTGTTGGAAATGGCCCTTCTGCATCTCAATCTTTTTCAGTCGAAGGAACAAATTTAACTGACGATATTATTGTTTCTGCTCCTACTAACTTTGAAATTTCAACTGATGGTACTAATTTTTTCAATTCCCGTACTTTGACTCAGTCTGGTGGAAATGTAAATACAACTACAATTTATGTTAGATTAAAATCAGGATTGTCTCAAAACTCATATAGTGGAAATATTACCGTTTCAAGCACAGACGCTACTGATGAAACTATTTCATTATCAGGAATGGTTGGAACCGACACATATTATGTAGAAACATCAGGAAATGATGTTACAGGAAATGGAAGTTCCGGAAATCCATTTGCCACTCTTCAAAAAGCCATTAACATGGTTACTTGTTCTCCAACAACTATTTATGTCGGCGCAGGAACTTTTAACGAAAAAAATATTCTAATGCCCGATGGAATGAGCGGACTAACAATTATTGGAGAAGGAATTGACGTTACAATTTTTGATGGAGATGCTGACGCAGGAGCTGATGCTTCATGGATGCGCATTGGACTTGGTGTTTCTGCAATGATCGATATTTCTATCTCAAACATGACTATTCAAGACTACACTTCTTCAAATTTCGGAGGAGGAGGAATTAAACTTCTTGGCGATGACGACGGCGATGCAACAAGCAGTACAACAAGCTATTTCGGTTCCGATGATAATACCGAAGGAATTACAAATTTTGTTATTGAGGATATAAAATTTCAAAATTGTCATACCGAAGACGCTAACCCAAGTACAGGAGACAACAGAGGTGGTGCTGTTGAAATGCTGGGTGCCACATCAGAAACCTATTCTGTTTCTATAAATCGTTGCTATTTTATCAACAACTGGTGTTATGATGAAGGCTCTGCTTTGCGCTTTGATTTAGGAGCAAACTCTTCAATAACTGTTGAAAATTGTCTTTTTTATGACAACGACCATTACACAACAACAAAGGACGGTGTCGTGATTAGTGGAAGTTCTTCAAATGTTGATTATAACAATTGTACTTTTACAGAAAACGGCGAAACCGGATCTATTATTTACGGTATTTCAGGCGTTGTAAACGTGAACAATTGTATTATCTATAACAATGCCTGCGTTTATTCGGTAGAATCTGTTGGTTCTACAGTAACAATGAATTATTGTTTATATAGTGACCCAATAAATATTACAGCTACTTCTAACAACAGAATTGGCGATGCTACAACTGACCCACTTTTTACCAACGCTTCTTCTGATGATTTTTCTTTACAAATTACTTCTCCGGCAATTGATGTTGCTTCTGCAACTTATGCTCCGGCTGATGATATACTAAAAGCTACCAGACCTAGTGGTTCTGCTGATGATTTGGGTTGTTATGAATATATTCAATCGACAACTATAATCACAATAAATGATGCTTCAGGAACTGCCGGCTCTTCGGTTGTTGTTCCTGTTACAGCTTATGACTTGTCAGGACTAGTTGGTTTTCAATGGACTATAGAATATGATGACTCAAAACTTTCTTACATAAATTGTTCTGATTGGCACACAGATGTTACCGGTTCTATAATGATTAATTCTTCTACTTCGGGTAAACTAATGTTTGTTTATAATGATTACCCAAATGAAATAGATATTGCTGATGATTTATTTTTTAATATAAATTTTGATATAGCTTCAGATGCTTCAGGTGAAGCTTGTTTAACTTGGTCAGACGACCCAACTCCTCGTGAATTATCTGACATGACTCCAGATGAAATATTCGCTACATGGGAAACTGGTTGCGTACTAATAACTCCAATACCTCCAACAATAACAATAAATGATACGGTTGGTGTGGCAGGGAAAAATGTTGTTGTAGATGTTACGGCTGAAAACATAAACAAACTTGTTGGTTTTCAGTGGACAATAGATTATGATGACACAAAATTAACCTACTTAAATTGTTCGAACTGGCATTCTGATGTTAGCGGATCTGTTATGATAAATTCTTCTACTTCGGGCAAACTAATGTTTGTTTACAATGATTATCCTAACGAAATTGACATTGCTGATAATTTGTTTTTTAAAATAAATTTCGCAATTGATGGTGGCGCAACAGGCACAGCATGTTTATCTTGGTCTGATGACCCAACACCAAGAGAACTTTCCGATGCTGTTCCGCAAGAAATAACTGCAACTTGGGTAAATGGCTGTATTACAATTGTTCCCGAAGGATATTGGACAGGAGAAGTTTCAACAGAATGGGATAATATTATGAACTGGACAGACAGAATCGTTCCTACTATTTCGACAAATGCAGTAATTCCTGATGTTTCAGCAGAAAGTAATCGCTTCCCATATATAGTGGTTGCCGCAGAATGTGATAATCTGAATATTGATGCCGGTGCAAATGTTCAAATTGCTCCCGATTATTCTTTAACAGTTGCTTCTATTCTTGTAAATAATGCAGGAACAAGTGGCTTGATAGTAAAATCAGATGCAACAGGAACAGGATCTTTGATTCATTATTCTACTAATGTTGATGCTACAGTTGAAAGATTTTTGTCTGCTCCAAGTGAACCACAATGGCACTATATTTCACCTTCAATTATAGATATTAACAGAAGCTTATTTAATTCAACTAATTTTTATTTTTATAACGAAACAACAGACGATTATTGGTGGGGTGTCGACTATCAGGGAGAAATGGGCTGGACAAACCCAAGTGGATTGTTGCAAACATTGAGAGGATATATTTATTATTATTATGAAACTACTATTTTGTACGAAGGAAAACTTCACTATAACCCTGCCGGATACACCATAAATGCTACATATACAGAACATGCCGGTATTGATCCTGTCTTTTCAAACCCTTATACTAATTATGACGGATGGAATTTACTTGGCAACCCCTACCCTTGCGCAATTGACTGGAATCAGGTAAGTCTGACAGACGTGCAAAATACTGTTTATTTTTACGATGATAATTCAGATAATTACAAATATTATAACAACGGTGGAACTACTTATGATAATGGTATTTCTGTAAATGGAGGGTCAAGGTATATTCCTGTTGGACAAGGTTTTTTTGTAAAAACTGACGATCCGGTTGATGGTGGTTCACTTACAATTCCAATTAGTGCCAGAGTTCATAATACCCAAGACTTCTGGAAAAATTCAGAGACAGAAACATCAAATTATCTTAGAATTTCAACCCAAAACGGTGATTTTTCTGATGAACTAATAATTCGGGTACTACCAGATGCAACATACAATTTTGATTCAAATTACGATGCCTACAAACGTTTTTCATGGAATGATAAAGTTCCTCAAATTTATACTATGAACACAGAAAAAAACACAGAATTTGCAATTAACACATTGCCCAAATTTGATGAAACAATAAAAATCCCTCTCGGATACAGCATTAATTCTTCGGGTAATTTCTATTTTGAATTAAGCGAACTAAACATGGAAAATGTAGATGTTTATATTGAAGACAAACAAAATGAAACATTCAATCGTATCAACGAACAAGAAAAATATTTCTTCAATTTTGAGTCTGGAAATAACAGAGATAGGTTTGTTCTACATTTAGTAAAAGAAAATCAAACAAATTTTGCAGAAGAAAATATGGAAATAAATGTTTTTCCAAATCCAACTTCCGACAAACTAACTCTTAAAGTTTCTAATTTTTCTTATGGTTGTAGATATTTTATTTCAGATGCAACAGGAAAAATAATTTTAAACGAAGAAATAACAAGTTCAATGACGGAAATAGACATGTCAATTTTTTCATCGGGAATTTATGTTATTGGAATTGAAGTTGACAATCAAATATTTAAAAAAGCAATAATAAAATATTAAAGTTAGGTTTTAATTAGGTTTAGGTTTTTAATTTGACACTCCTCTTATACGGGGAGTGTTTTCTTATTCCTATTAAAAAAAAAACTTCAGAAGTTTCTTTTAAGATAATCTGAAGTTTTATTTCTCTATGAATTACGGATTTAACAACTAATTTACAGCTAAAAATCCATAATTATTCAACACGTTTGTTTTGGTGTTTCATCAAAAATCCTATTTCTTTTTGCCATTGTTTTTTAATCTTCTGAAAGAACAATTACTTTATCTTCAGGTTGAAATGTTATCATCTCGGATTTTTTCGGATTAACAACAATACCGTAATGATGTTCAGAAGAATAAGAATGTTCTACTTTTCTGTAACCTAGAGCTGTTTCATTTTTCAGACTTGCTGATTCAAGAATTGTATAAAAATTAACAGGTTTCCCTGATTCTACATAATCAGTAACGTCTTTTAGATAAATCTCAGAACCTTCGGAATCAAACAATGAATCAAAAACAATTTTAAGTTCTTTGGATTCTGAAACTTGTGCCAACATACGACTTATTAAATCATGGCTTATTATAAAATCATCGGCTTCGGTAACTTCGGCAAGTTCACGATTTTTTTGATCGTGCATTTCGCTGATAATGTTTAATTTTCTGCCGGTTTGTTCCGCTAAATTACGTATATGTATCAAAGCTAAAATAGTCATTGCATCACCTTCCTGCGGAGGTATTTCACTGTTGCTCAGCACAATAACATTATCAAAAGAAGTAATGTCAAGTTCAATAATAGATTTTCGTTTTGAATAGTCCATCCGAATGAAACTAATCTCTTGATTTTTAACTGATTTTCCGATAGAAGCGAGAACGTCTTCTTCTATTTCATTCAAGCATACAATTGTTATAGAAGAACCTTCGGCAACATATTCGTCCAGTTCGTGAATTAAACGACCTGCTCTTTGATTCCAGCCAAGTATAATATTTCTTTCTACACTAACCGAACTTGCTCTTTCTTTGTTTAATATTATTTCTTCATTTACATCAAATGTAGTTTTACCGGAAGGAATAATTGTATCATCATCTTCGCTGATAGCAAGTATTTCATCGTCATTTTTCAAAACGGAATCCATTGGAGGATTTATATGGATTTTACCATCGGAATTTTTGTAACCTAAAACGGTAGAATCTTCAAAAGCAAAAATAGCATCTTTAAATGTTTTGCCATTTAATTGCTCAATTTGCTGAAAATAAAGTTCATCGCCATCGTAGCACAAAAGATCCATGTATATTACGCTTAATCCGGGTTGATGACTAGTTTGGGCGGTTATTCTAGCGATTACATCTTGTGTGAAGAAAAAAGAAGCATCATTTTTACCCACAACTTCAGCGGCATCAAGATTTTCAATATCCATAATCTCGGCAACTATATGATATTGTTCTTTTGTTCGTTGCGGATTAAAAGTAAGTGCCAAAACAGATTTTATTACATGAATATCTTTTGAACTTTCAGATTCATCTTCGGGAGAAAGAATAATTATTGATTTTGCACCATCAGCATTAACAATTTTCAACGAAGCTGAATCTAAGGGGTCACCTGTACGAGTAATTATTTTTGTATTTCCTGTAAATGGAATTTTTTCACGAAGAATATCGTCCATTTCAACTTTATCTCTATCGGCAAGTATTACAATACTCGGTTTTTTCTGATTTTCATTAGCAATAATAAGTTCAGAAATAATGTGAAAAATCTTTTGCGACCAACCAATAATAAGAGTATGATCTTCTTTAAGAACAATTGAGCGACCTTTTCTTAGTTCATCAAGTTTTGCTTCTAAACCCGAAGACAAAATACCAATTAAACTACTCAAAATAAAAATACCACTAATTGTTACAATAATACCGATAATTCTCAAGCCCCAAATAGTATCTCCGGCAACTGTTCCCGGGTCTAAAGAGCGCATAAGACTTTGCCAAAAAGCTTCTAAAAAGTTTAGCTCCCCTGTATCTTCAAAATGAATACCGATTAAGGTATATATTCCGGCAAAAACTACGACTAACACAACTGTAATAATAGTCAACCATACAATAATTGAAGCAGTACCACGTGACAATGTGTTGTCGAAAAAATATCTAAAACGTTGTTTGAATGTTGGGTTCATATAATTATAATTTGAAAATTTAGTTATTTGAAAAATATAATAAAAATGAGTCAAAATTTTTGATGTAAATATTTCAACTTCATTGAATTGTGAATTCAAAAGTAAAAATAATTTTTTAAGTGAAAGTGATTTTCATCAAAAAATAAACTGAACCTGTTACTTGACAAACTTAAAAAAACTCAATTATAGAGCATATCAACTTTGATAACAAATAATTAAATTAAATTTGGGCATGAATTTTAATATAAAAAAAATGAAACAAATAATAATAATTTTAGGTGTAATTTTATTTTCCATGAACATAAACGCACAATCTTTTTACGATTTCAAAGTAAAAACTATCGACGGAAATGAATTTAATTTTGTCGATTTAAAAGGCAAAAAAGTGATGATTGTAAATACTGCTTCTAAATGCGGATATACTCCTCAATACGAAGCTCTGCAAAAGTTATACGAGCAATACGGCGGTGAAAATTTTGTGATAATTGGTTTTCCTGCCAATAATTTTATGAAACAAGAACCCGGTTCAAATGAAGAAATAAAGGAATTTTGTTCGTTGAATTACGGAGTAACATTTCCGATGATGGCAAAAATTTCTGTAAAAGGCAGAGATATGCATCCGTTATATAAATGGTTGACTAAAAAAGAGTTAAACGCTTACAAAGACTCAAAAGTTGAATGGAATTTTCAAAAATACATTATTGATGAAAACGGAAAACTTATTGCTGTTTTTCCACCAAAAACAGATCCTATGGATGAAGAAATTTTGACGTTATTAAAATAAAGATTTAAAGAAACAGAAAAATTACAGATATTGCTGAAAAGATAAATACTGCAATTGTCATAACAATTTGTATGTCTTTCTTTTTTACTCTCTCATACCAAGTTGTGTTCAAAGAGATAAAATCGAATTTGAACCTTACACGGTATCAATAAATGCGTCAAATTTAGGCTAAATAAAAAACTAAAAAATCCAATAATTTCATGAACTTTAAACATTTAACTTTATAACTCTTGAATTATCTGAACCGAGCTTGCGAGCTCAAAGTAGTTAATAATTCAGGTAATATCCATTAAAACTTTAATTTCTTTTAATCTTATCCAGAATATCAATAAGTTCATTCATATTAGAAGAAGGATTTTGAAATAAAGAAGAATTTTTTGCTCTTTTTAATGCTTCGTACTTATTTTCATTGAGTTTTGATGCCAATTTATTGTCAATTAGTCCCTTTTTATAGGTGTTTCTATTTCTGTTGCATAACTCTTTAATACATTCAGTAGCTGAAATTTCTGCTTTTTGATTCTTGTAATGCAACAAAAACCACAATTCTATTGACGGATTTGATGCTATCAGGACTGTGTTTTTTATCTTTTTAAGTTTTTCTAAAAGTTCCGGCACATCCGCATCATATATCAAAAAATCAACATCTTTTTCGTGAATAGGTTTGTCTTTTTTGTAATTTTTAATGAATTTTTCTGTAATTTTGTTACCAACAATTTTAGGAATAATTTCTATATGTAAGCGATAATTTGAGCGCAGAAACTTTACGTAAGCCTCTTCTGTTTCTCCTTCGCAAAAAACCCAAAAATGCGGGTTTATTTTTTTCCCTCTTGGTTCTCGTCTTGTTCTACTCATCAATAATAGATTTTAGATTCTCAAAACTATCATCAACGAAAGGAATTGCATCAAATCTTCCTTGTAAATAGGCTTTTTCTAAATCCATGTTTTCTCTAAAATCACTGTAATCGTATAGTGAGTATAATTCAGTCGATGCATCATCTTTTTTGTTAACAAAATAAATTTGATCTTTTCTAAATTTTTTTAAATCTAAAAAACTTGTATTATGGGTAGTACAAATCAATTGAGCCTTATTAGATGCTTTGAATAAATTTAAAATATAATCAATAATTTCAGGATGTAAACTTTTATCAATTTCATCAATCAAAAGTATTTTGCCATTAATTATGATGTCTATGATATTAAGCATTATATAAAATAGATTTTGAGTTCCAGTTGATTCTTCTGTTTCAAAATCGAAAGGAATATCAGGAGAAGCATTGTGATAAGTCAATAATTTTAATCTTTCATATCCTCCAGAGTAATTTTTCTTGACATCAATATCATTAGGTAACAATGTTATGGCATAATTAGGCAACTCCCTCTTTTCTTTCTTGATTTTAATGTCAACAATATCACTATCAGCTATCTTTAATGCCTGAAGTAAGGTTGACTTGTATTCAAAAAACATCGATTCTAAATGATTTTTGTTTAGGTACCCCAAAATAAAAGTTGAGTTAAAATAATTAAATAGTTCCTTTGCAATATCCCTGTCCATTTGGCTGGCACGCGATAAAAACAAAGTTTTATCCGACGTGTTTTCTACTACGTCCCAAGGGCGTTTTATTACTGCCTGAAAAGTATATTTATCCTTTTTATTTTTCCCTTTTCGTTCATCACGAGTAAAAATTTCTGCAATTCTACCTTTGGGATAGTAATGTAATGTTTCTGTAACTATTTGTGTTTGTGTTAATTCAAATGAATATTCATACTCAACATTATTGCTAACAAAACGAATAAAATATGTACTAGTTTCATTAGAACTATTTTGAAATTTAAAAGGTTTAAAATTAAAAATCGAATTCTCATTATGATTATGTGACTCGAATACCATGGCATTACAAAAACGTATTGCTTTTATAATATTGCTTTTGCCGGAAGCATTTGCTCCATATAAAATAGCTGTTTTTAAAACATCTATATCGTTGAAAGAAAAAATATTATTTTTTAAATTTTGAGCTTGAGCATTTTTAATTTTTGCTGCTCTCATGTCAAGTATTATTTCATCTTTTATTGAGTAAAAATTGCTTAAACGAATTTCTAAGACCATTTTATTTTTATTTTTTGTATTTTTTTTACAAATATAAACTTTAAAACTTGAATTTTAAAAAAATAAAGATTAATTATTCTAAAAAAACGGTCAACTAGTGTTTTATCCTTCAACTAAACGCCATTAACTACTGATTATAAGTTGGTTAAAAACCATTTATGCAGTTGAAAATTAGGAATAATTATTTTATAATTCCCACTTGTTATTTCAGATTTAGCTTCGCTGAGAAAAGTTGCAATCTGAAACGAATTCCTAATTAGCCTTCATCTGCTAATTAAAAGGAGTTTATAACTTAATCAACTTTTTGCAAAAACGCAAAATCAATTTCCCACTTGAAAATCACAAAATTTACAGTAAATTTGCATCAGTTTTTTGAAGTAAAACTTCGAATAGGTCGAGATTTTTCAATGCCGAAAATTACTATGCTAATATTAATTGACCTTTGAAAATAAAAGAATATTTCATTAGCCTTTTTATAAAAATAAAACATCTAAATGAGTATCATTAAAAAAATCATTTTTATTTCTTTATTAACAAGTATAAGCTATTCAAGCTATTGCCAAATAACATATTTACCTAAATATAGTAAAAGTAATAATGAGAGAATTTCAATTGAAAGTGTAGAGTTGACAGATAATTATACGATAATTAAATATTCATACAATAACAACACAAATAGTTACAGGATAATGTCGATTGATAAAAACACTAAGTTAATAGCTAAAAATAATAGTTATGAACTAATAAAAACAGTCAATATACCCATTTCACCAAATACATATCAAATAAAACCTTATGATAAAAAAAAGTTTGAGATTTATTTTGAACCTCTTGATAAAGGTGTTGAAATATTCGATATGATCGAATCGAATACTGTATATAGTTTTAATATTTATGGGATAAAAATCAATAATCCTCTAAAATTGGAAGAAAATGCTCCCAATATTTCACATGAATTTAAACCTGATAAGAACAACAAACAAGGAACAATTACAGGAAAAGCGACTGATGCAAGCGGAATTATTGTTAAAAAAATGCGAAAAAATGCACAAAAAGAACAAGCAAACAGTATGACAATACAAAAAGAAATAAAGTAATCATGTTCGGTAGTATCACTTTTAATCAAAGTCCCTACTCTTTCAAATTTGCAAACCAAAACTATTTCATCATTTCATTCTCACACTAAATTGTTTCTTTCGGAAGAAAATTCAACGTTTTGCAAAAACGCAAAAATTTTTTAAACTTTTGACTGCTTTATTGCACCTATTTTTGAAACAAAAAAAGAGGGAAGCTTAATGCTTCCCTCTGCCTTCGCAGTCCGTAGGAGAATCGAACTCCTGTTACCAGGATGAAAACCTGGCGTCCTAACCCCTAGACGAACGGACCATTTTTTCTAAAAAGGTGATGCAAAAGTAATGCGCTGAAATTAGTTTTCCAAATTTTTTGCAAACTTTTTTTTATCTTTTTTTTAAGCATTTGATTTTCAATATTTAAGCAACTTTTTTTTGTGAAAAAATCGTCTTTGTTTTTTAATTATTACCTTTGCAAAAAATATTCTTTATGGCTTTAGATATACTTTTCGAGGATAATCATTTAATTGTTGTGAACAAAGAACCAGGTGCTTTGGTACAAGGTGACAAAACTGGCGATATCAGCCTGATTGATGACGTAAAATCATTCATCAAAATAAAATACAAAAAACCAGGCGATGTTTTCCTTGGGCTTCCTCACAGACTTGACCGACCTACAAGCGGAATAGTAATTATGGCAAAAACAAGCAAAGCTCTTACAAGACTTAATAAAATGTTTGCAAACCACGAAATTAAAAAAACTTACTGGGCTGTAGTTGAAGAAGCTCCCGAAATTCTAAAACAAACCTTAGAACACTATTTAGTTAAGGACGAAAAAACAAACAAAACAAAAGCTTATGACAAGCCCGGTAAAAACACAAAACACGCTAGTTTGAGCTACGAACTTATTGGAAGTACAAAACATTACCACCTTCTTGAAATAGAACTTCACACAGGCAGACATCACCAAATTAGAGCACAATTGGCAAAAATTGGTTGTCATATAAAAGGGGATTTAAAATACGGCTCAAAACGTTCAAACGAAGATGGCGGAATTCATCTTCATGCTCGCAAAGTGGAATTTATTCATCCTGTGCAAAAAGAAAATATGACAATTGTTGCAAAGCCGCCAAATGAACAAATTTGGAATATATTTAGAAATCAACAATAGTTCTATTTTTAGAATTATGGACAAAAATATGTTATAAAAGAATTATTTTTATACTCTTTTAAAATCTTATGGATATGCTAAATACTCCAATTCTTTCAATTCTTCTATTTCATAAAATTTTCGCTTATTATCTATACGATATTCAATTATTGCCTCACCTTTATATGGATAAGGAGGTGAGACTTTATTATTATCCGGATTAAAATTTTCCGGACTAAAACCGCTCCAATAATTTCTATAAGAAACCTGAAACCACAAAGTGTCTCCTACTTCAAAATCATTAACAATATTTTGCTCTTTTGCCAACATATCAATGCTATAATATCTATCGCCTACCCAAAGAGAATCTAAGGTTAATTTCTCAGAACTATACAGCGGAATAAAAGAAACTTTGTAATAAACACCAAATCCGGACCCTTCCTGTCCGCCTGACCATCCTTGTTTAGTAGCTTCAATTACTTTTAAGCCTTGTTGAGAATATGCAAAAAAGGAAGAAAAAATAATGATAGTTAGCAAAATATTTTTCATCTGTTTGTTTTTTTATTTTTACATTATTGTCAGATGTTACTCCACGAAAAAATAATCATTTCCTTGTGTGTAAATAATTATTTTTACATGTTCG
>JAFGUD010000371.1 GCA_016938685.1 Bacteroidales bacterium
CAACCAGAGAGAAAGTTTAGCAATTTCAACGCTTTCTTCATTAATATCAACTCCGTACAAATTATTTTCTAAAATTGAATTCTCGACTTCGCTTAAAATCATTGGAACACCAAATAATTTTGCTTGCAATTCGTCGATATATCTGTGCTCCGCAATTAGAAATTCCAACGATTGATTTAAAAATGCACCACTACCACAAGCGGGGTCGCAGATTGTGAGTTGTAGCAGCCATTTTCTATAATCGTCAAGTTTCTGAGTTAATTTTTTCAGCGTAGCTTTTTGTCTTCCTTTTCTGTCCTTTTCAAATTCTGTTTCCTGAATTTCAAGTTCAATTTTCTTTTCGATGCAAAGTTTGCCAATTGTATTTTCAACAATGTATTTGGTAATGTATTTTGGCGTGTAAAAAACGCCGTCTTTTTTTCGTTTGGATTTACTCTGGTCGGTTTTTATTCCTTCAATTTCCGATTGAATGGTTTCAATTTCGTTTAGCGAATGTTCGAAAATATGCCCCAAAATATTAACGCTTACTTCACTTTCAAAATCGTAGGTACTCAAATTTACCGTGTGCTTTGAAAGAATGTCATCGTTTATTTTGATGTTGTCGAGAATTTCGTCGGGAGCAAATAATCCGCCATTGTACGCAAAAATGTCGTGTTGTTGTCCTTTGTGTCCGGTATTCATGTAACCGAAATACTTTTTAAACCGGTCGTAAAGTGGAACATACTCGTCATATTTATCCCGCAAATCTTTCCATTGATTTACAATTGCACGGATTGAATTTGGTGGAAGTAATAATCTGTCTTCGGCAAAAAATATGAATAAAAAACGGTCGAGTAATTTTTGGGTTTTCTTGAATAAAGTTAGTCTGTCGTATTCCGGATTTTCTTTTTGAATACTATCAAAAATTTCATTTCTAAAATCAGAATAGTCGTTATATAGTTTTTTGGTTACGTTTTCTTCTTGTGTTAACGATTCATCTTTTATTTTTTTCGGTGTATTTTTTAAAAGATAATCTGCCGATAAACAAAGCCAAAGAATATCGAATCTTTCTTTTGTAAGCTGGAACAAATTAAATTCTTCAAAGTCAACTGCATTGTCAATGTAAAACCTCAATTTTTCGAAGTTGGAAGTAATTACATAATTACAACCAGGTTGGTTGTTTTTATAACCAAATGCCTGGATTTCAACTTTACTTAAATCGGTTGTATTTGTTCCTTTTAATTCGATAACTGCAAGTGCATTTTCTCCTTTCAAAATAGCACCGTCGGTTTTTTTCGAATCTTTTATGTTTTTTAATTCTGTTGTCAGATTAAAGTCGGGAGCCGGATTTTTTATGTAACCTAAAACATTTACAAAAAGGTCGATGAGAAATTCTCCCTGATATTGTTCTTCTTTTGAATTTCTAATATTTTCCTGAATTTCGGGATTGTGAAAATGTTTAGTAAACTTCTCAAAAGCTTCCTTGACTTTTTCGGTTTCTAATCCTTTCAAATATTTATTTAGTCAATCCTTAACAACTCAATTTTCCGACAAAAAATTTAGAGATCCAGCATTTTTTAATTTGGAGCAATAGTTTTTGAATC
>JAFGUD010000372.1 GCA_016938685.1 Bacteroidales bacterium
ATGCTACATTGATTTAGTTCAAACGAGTTTTTGCGAAGTTTGGACTAATTTCAATGTGCAATCGGTATAAAAAATAATTCTCGGAATAATTTTAACAATTTGGTATATATCAGGTAGTTGAAAAACGGATTAAACAATTATTTTTTGATTTACATATAATTGGGCAAAGAAATATTGGTTTTGATAATTACATATTTCCCATTAAGTTTTTGCCATTCAAATTCAAAATTATACATATAACCCATTGTTGATAAATCGAAGTAAAAGGTAATATTGTTGTCTTTATCAAAATTTGCTGTGCAATCTCCTTGAAAGTATAAATCTTCATAATATCCATTATTGCAAATAGTTAACAAGTCTAAAAGATATTTGGCGTTGTTAATTACTTCCCAATGACCGTATTCTTCTGCGGTTTTTTTGTTAAATGGTTGAGCAACATATTTATCATTCATAAAACAAGTGTCGCTTATGAAATAACTAAAATAATTATCGTAATTGTGTCCGTTATGTAAAATTGAAAGAAAAAAATCGGCTATTGCCTGAAATTGTTCTTGATTTTTGTTTAATGACAGTAAAAATATTTTCATTTTTGCGTCCGGTACATAAGAGCTTTCAGGAAATTCGTTAATGTATTCTTCGCACGCTTCTTTTGAGTTTTGCACTTCTACTTCGAGCCAGGTTTCAAGACCTTTAAGAGCGCTAAATTTTTCCTGAGCTTGTTCAACATATTTACCTAAATTATTTTCTACTATATAATTTTTGTATGCGTCACTTGTGTTGAGTTCTTGTGCTTTTTTCCAATCGTTTTCGTCTTTTATAGTAAGCATTGAGTCAATTTTTAAGTTAGCAATTTCAATGAATTCACTTTCCGGATTTTGTTCTATGTACATCAAATATCCTTCAATTGTGTTTTGTTCTTGTGCTGTTTCCCACGCTTTATGATTTGTACAGCCAATTATTAGAATAAAAATTAAACCTGAAAAAATAAGAATTTTGTTCATAATTTTTGTTTTATGTTTGGTCAAATTTAATATTTTATGTAAAAAATCTGACTTTTTTTGTGTAAATATTTTTAAAGAATAACTTTGTCTAAATTTTGAATTTATGGCTGGTGGTTTTTTTTCAAACAAAGTGAATTCTGCTTTTAAAAAAGCGCAATTAAAATCTTTGCTCAAAAAGATTGATTTTCAGGTAGATGTTGATGATTTTTTTAGAATAATCGAAGAAAATAATTACACAGAATTACTTGATATTAAGACAGATAAAGTTGATTTAAAAACAATAAAAAGTTTGGTTGAAGCTTATTATTATTTGGCTATAAAACAGTACGACAAATCGTTTAGCAGTTCTTTTTTTCTTATTGAATTTTTAGTCAGAAACGAATACTCAAAAACCAGTATTGACGCTTCAAAAATGCGCTTTTCGGAACTTATAAAATGGGCGAAAAATCGCAATGTTTTTACTTCTCAGCAATATTATTTTTTGATGGCTTTTAAAGAAACAAGAAACAAACTTGTACATGAGCTTGTTTCTTGCAGTCCCGAAGAAGCTAAAATTATTTTGACCTTAGCTTTTAATATTTTTAAAAAAATCGGTTGAAAAACTACTTGTAAACTATTAAATAACAGCTTGTTTTAAGACTCAAACAATCCCATTTTACTTGCTGACACCAATTATTTTCAAATCGACAAATTATCTATTTTTCTTCTTCGTCCATAATTTCAATTTGTTTTTCATTTTCTATTACCATCGAAGGAATTCCGTTGTATTCAGAAACTTTTCCTTTTACGCAAATTACTTTTCCTTTCAGGTATTTTTCCGGTTCGTAAGTAAAATTTATTAAACTACTTGAAAAAATAGAAATAGAAAATACTTGATTTGGATATTGTTTATCGAGGTTAATAAAAACGTTTCCTTTTTGCGATTTATAGGTGCTTACAACAGTTCCACAAATTTTAACTTTTTCTCCATTATCAACAAAATGTTTTGCCTGTACAGTGTTGAAATAATTTTTCTGTAAATCATTTGGGTTCAATGGAGCAACATCGCCTTTTTGTCTTGCCGGCAACCACCAATCGATATTTTTATCCGATTCTATAATATTTTCTGTTTTGTCGTCAAGTGCCGGGAAAAAATCAATTCCTGTAAATTCCTCAACTTCGTCGATTGTTTTAGCATAATATTCAATAGGATAGGTAAGTTCTTCATTTGGCATAAGAAAAGCAATTCCGGTTTTGTTTTTTTCATCGTAAGCAATTTTGAAAAAATATTTCGGTATACTTACTTGATTTTTGCTTCGTTTAATAACATCTAAAGAATCATTTAAAACAGGACCGGTAACCACAAAAATGCTACTTTGTTTTTCAAAAACATAAGCTCGCAACATGTCTTCTAAATCAGCCCATTTTCCACGATTAAATTGCGGTCTTTGTGGCGACATATTAGAGTATAAATACGACTCCGAAAGAGCATCAAGTGACCATCTAAAGTCAGCAGAAGGCGCTAAATGTCCTCTGTCAAATCCAAAACCATCGTATTCAAAAGTGCTGTCAGGTTTTAGAAATTTAGTAAAATAATCTTCTTCTTCAGATGAACCGGTTGGTATTAAAGAATCCGGCCTAAAATCATTTGTTCTACCAAATCTTCCGTTCATTACATCAGTGCTTATGATATGTGCAACCCATTTTGCTTGTTCGTGTTTTTCGCTGTAAACCAGGCAATAAGCTTTATGTTCAATAAGTTCTTCTCCGTCAGATATTGCCGGAAGGCCTTTTTCTAGTAGTTTTTTGTGCAATAAATCTAGTTTTAAAACTTCTAACACATCAATCAAGCTATCTTGTTTTTTTTGATATTGATTAATTTGGTTGTGTACTGTGGCTATTTTATCTTCAATATTTTGCGAAAAAATGTTTAGTGAAAGTATCGAAAAGAAAAAAAATAGTAAAAATGTTAAGTTTTTCGTTTTGAGTGTCATGATTTTGCGTTTTAATGTTGTTTTCTTTTTAAAAGTGTAAATATACAAATTTTTGAAAACTTTTGTTGTAAAAGTATTTATTGATGCTTTTGTAGATTATTTTATTTTTGTCATTCAATATTAAAAAATTGAAATGGAAAAGAAAGAAATTGCAAAGTTGGTTTTTGAAGCAATGAATAAACGTGATTTATCTCTTATTGAAAATCATTTATCAGATAATGTAAATTTTGATTTTCCCGGAGTTGAAAGAATTTCAGGGAAACGAAAGGTTTTAGTTTTTATGAAAATGTTGTTGAGAAAATATAGTGAATTACAATTTGCTGTAAATGACGCATTTAGAGAAGAAAACAAAGTTTGCCTTGTATGGACAAACATCGGGCAACTTACAAACGGAAATTTATATAATAATAGTGGAGTGACAGTATTTAATTTTGAAGCTGAAAAAATCATTTTTTTGAGTGACTATTTCAAAGACACATCGTTTGTAGAGTAAGAGAGTTATTTTTTAATTTTTTAAAATTTATACATGAAAAATGTATTGGCATTTAGTGGAAGTCCTCGTTCGCAAGGGAATAGTGTTGTTATGCTTAATAATTTTTTGAAGGGAGCAAGCGAAAACACAGAAAATATTGTAATTGTAAATCCATATAAAGCAAAAATAAATTATTGTACAGGATGTTTACGTTGTAATATGTTAAAAGAATGCTCAATAAGAAATGACGATTGGAAAGAGTTGAGCGAAAAAATACTTGCTGCTGATATTCTTGTTTTTGCTGCACCTGTTTATTTTCATCATTTACCTGCACCATTAAAAAATATTGTTGACAGGTTTCGTTCTTTTGTAAATGTTCAGATTACTGAAAAAGGAATCGACCACACACCCTGGAAAAAGTGGAATAAAGATTTTGTCGTTATTTTGTCAATGGGATCCTCTGATGACGTTGATGCAGAACCAATTATTGATTTATTCAAATACATGACAGAAATTTTAGGTTCTAAAAATCGTTTGCACATTATTAAGGGAACAAGATTAGCAATTTCCAGACAAGTTGAAAGAAGCAAAGAGGAATTAGAAATTTTGTATCCAAAATTAAATTTGCCATTACATTTAGTAGAATCTGATTACGAAAAAAACCAACAACTTTTGCTTGATTGTGCTGATTTGGGAAGAGATTTGTCTATAAAATAAAAGGAGTTGCTTAAAAGCAACTCCTAAAAACATTTAGTCAACTTTAATTAGTATTTTTGATTCTAATTCTCTGCTATCTAAAATAAGAGAATAAAAATATGTTCCGTTATTTACGTCTTTTTCAGAAATAGTAACACTACAATGACCTCGTTCTGAAATATAAATAGTTTTAATAATAACTCCTTTTAAATCATAAATTACCAATTTAGCATCTTCAATTTCAGTTGGAATAAAAAGAGGAATTGAAGTTTCAACAACAAATGGATTTGGATAATTTTGGAACAATCTTGCACTTGTATATAAATGTTCTTTTGTGCCGTTTACCTGATCTTCTAAAGCAGAAATTCTAGCTTCTAAATCTTCAATCAAAGGAAACAAATCTACAGAAACAGATTCTCCGTCTTCAATTTGAATTTCAAGAATTGTGCCTGTAAGAGTGGCATCAACAAGGTCTTGATTATCAGTCATAAGACTCCATGTTTGTCCATCAAAATATTTCATAGTACTGTCAGTGGCATCCATAAACATTTCACCAAGAGCAGGAGAAGCAGGAGTTTCGATAGCGCCAATAGTTAAAGAATAATCTATTTGTGCATTTCCAACAACATGCAACGCTTTTTGAGGATTTAAAGTGCCTATACCAACACCGTTAGAATTTAAACATAGAGTATTTGCAGGTGCAGTAGAGGTTATTTTAAATGGAATTGCATTTGTACCGGTTACATTTCTAATAAAAAAGCTTGATTCGTTTCCGCCGATATCCCATGTTTGAGCTGCCCAACCGCCTGTGTTATCTTGTTCTAATCTAATTGTAGGAGTGTTTGAGCTTTTCATGTGAAGATCAACTAGTGGATTTGAGGTAGACAAGCCAATATTTCCATTAGCTGCAACTCTAAGAGCGTCAGTAGGAGCGCCAGCCATTACAATAACAGGAATAGTTAATGCCGTGCCATCTTCCAAAGCAAAGTAATTTTCGCCTCCACTTACGGTTGAGTTTGCAATAAGAGTCCAGTCATTTCCCGGAAAAGGATCAACACTTGTATCTTCAAATCTAATTCGAACATTGTTTTCTTTTAGTAAAATAGTATTATATCCAAAAGACTCTCCATCGATACAATCTACTCCAACACCAATATTTCCCAATACAATTTGATCATCGGAAACAACAACGTCTTTATCCGGATTGTCTATATCCGAAATAAATTCCTGAGAATCTTTATGGGTTTCTACTTTTTGATTTACAACTTCTTTAGGTTTGGAATTAATATTTCTACCTTGGTTATTTTCTTGGGAAAATATTACAAATGATCCCATCATAAGTACTGCAAACAGTACAAATTTTCTAATTTTCATAGTTATGTAATTTAAAATTCGCTGCGAAAATTAAATTAATATGTATGAATTGTCTTTTTTTTTTGACGAATGAACTTTCTATTGGTTGAAAATTTCCCAGGTTTTTTCTGCTTGAGACGTAAGCATTTCTTGTCCATTAACCACAGTTGAACCCATTTCCTGACCTTTTTTCAGGAAATTTGTCATAGGAGGATTATAAATTAAATCTATTAAAATATGATTTGTAGTTAAGTGTTCATAAGGTATTTCCGGGCAATAATCAACATTTGGGAACATGCCTAACGGAGTTGTATTAATTATTAATAAATTTTCTTCAATTACTCTTTTTGATATGTCCTGATATAAATATTTCACATCATCGTGAAGTTTTCTTGAAACACGGCTGCTTTCGATTCCTAGTTTGTTGAGAACATAAATAACTGATTTTGAGGCTCCTCCGGTTCCAAGAACTAATGCTTTTAGATTTGTTTCTTTTAAGGTGTTCATTAAAGTTACTTCTATTCCATAAACATCTGTATTATAGCCTTTTAAGATAACTTGCTCGTCGTATCTTTTGATTACAACTACATTAACTGCTCCAACTTCGTCGGCTTGTTCGTCTAGAATGTCAACATAATCCATTATTTTTTCTTTGTATGGCATTGTGACATTTACGCCTAAAAGTTCTGGGAAAAGTTTTATTAGTCTAGGGAATTCATCAATAGAATCAAGTTCAAAATTACGATAATCACAATTGTAATTGTTTTCTTTTGCAAACTTTTGTTTAAAATAACGCTCTGAAAAAGAGTGTTTTAAAGTTTCGCCTATTAAACCGTAAAGTTTTAAATCTGCCATTGAATTAAATTTTGTTTAAAAATAGGAATAATTATGAAAAAAGTCAAATCTATTGTAACATTTATCAAATCAAAACGTCAAACTTTTGAAAATTAGTTTTTAAATAACAAAAAACATTCAACATGAAAGCAGTTTTTTTAACCCTAAGCTTAGTTTTGATATTATTTTCTTTTACTTGTTTAGACAATTTACCATGCGTTAAAGGCAATTACCCTACTATAAAAATTCAGTTGAATATTTTCGCTAACGGTTGTATCTTTGCTTTGAGTTCCTTGTAAAGTCC
>JAFGUD010000373.1 GCA_016938685.1 Bacteroidales bacterium
CCGACCATTTTAATACCAGCGTAATAAACAATGCCAGAATTAAATTCGATACAATCATCGCCCACCAAATCATTTCATCATCAAGGCGTGCTGCGCAGTTGTTTGAATTGGCCGCCATAAAATCCATTAAAAGCATTCCGTAAACCAGCCACCCGAGCAAAAAAAAGGCAATTCCGCCAAAAATTGTTCCCCGTAAAATTTTCATGTTCATTTGTTTTTAAATTAGTCAACAATAATTTACAACTATTTTTTGAAACATAACATCCTATTAATGAGCAATTAGTACATTTAAGAAAGTAAGCAGGCAATAATTTTTTATTTCTGACAATTTTTGAATGTCCAATTCAACTTTTTCAAAAAATTATACTTTTAACGGTTTATAAAATTTTTAAACTGATGAGTTGTCATAAAAATATACTGCTATTATTGTTTATTGTCTTAGTTGCCCTACCCGCAAAAGCGCAAAAAACCGCGGGAATAGAACAAATTTTAAAAACGTTTCATACCATTTCGAGCAACGAAATTTTGAAATTTACCGAAGAATTGAGCTCCGGAAAATACAAAGGCCGTTTATCAGGTTCACCGGAATATTTGGAGGCGGCGGAATGGTGTGCCTCAAAATTTGAAGAGTGGGGCGTGAAGCCCGCAAACAACGGCAGTTACTTTCAATATTTTCCCAATGAATACTCTGAAGTATTTAGCAAAGGAAGTGTGACATATTCACCCCAAATAAACGAGAAAATTCAACTTCAGTTTGCCGGCGATTATCTGCCCGGGTCCAATTCAGCATCAGGAACAGTAAGCGGAAACCTGGTTTATGTTGGCTACGGAATTACCGCGCCTGAATTAAATTACGACGATTATAAAAATGTTGATGTAAAAGGAAAAATCATTCTTCTTGAATCCGGAATTCCGTACACAAAAAACGATACAACACTGGCTAAATGGACACCTTACGCATATCACAGATATAAATTCAGAAATGCCGTAAAACACGGAGCTGCCGGAATGCTGTACATTGCCAAACTTGCCAACCCGAACACCGTGAACCTTAAAAATTTTATTTATGCCCACATTGACCCCAAAATTGCTGAAGATATTTTTTGGGATGGTGAAAAAAACTACTCCGAAATTAAAAAAGAACTCTCTGAAATGAAAAGTCCTTCTTTTGCTTTTCCTGAAAACCAGAAAGTTACCATCACGGCAAAAACCAAATATTTCCCCGATGCA
>JAFGUD010000374.1 GCA_016938685.1 Bacteroidales bacterium
AATATGTGATAATATCTTCCATTTATACCTGTTTTATATGATTTTACAAAGATAATAAAAAACATCGTTATCTTAAACCAGAGCCTATTATAACCTACAGAATTAAGTATTATATTTGTGTTTTGATAGTAAACTTTGTTTTTTTCTCCTTTTAGAAGAGCAATGTTGTGATAAGGATATTGTTGTATTTGTATTGTCGGAATTCTTTTTTTTGTCTTTTGTTTTTTCGTTTTGTCAAATATTCTTTTTACAAATGTTGAATCAGAATAAATTGTATCTATATTATACTGAGCAGAGAGAATAAATGAAATAAACAAAAAAGTGCTAAATAGGAATATTTTTTTCATAGATATATTGATTAGTATATTTGATATAAATCAAAAGTGTCCTTATCTATTGTGATGTAACGTAATAGACCAAATTCGTAGTTAAAAAAGATTCCGTTGAAATAGTCTTCGCAACCTTCTGTAAAGTAAACATTGTAGTATTGTTGTTCATTTATTACTAATTTTTCATAGTAAGTATCTATCGAAGTTCTGCAAATTCTATTAAGTTGATTATTCGTATCTATTCCATAATAAGTAAAGTAGGTATCATAGGTATTGTTGTTTAGTACTGTAATATACAAAATCTGTTCGAAAAAAACATTTGAATAGCGGGTAGCATTATTCAATTCTTTATCACCTATTTGCATGGTTTGAGCATGATTTATAATTGCTTCTACTTCAATTAAGTTGGAAATTGTAAATTTTTCAATACTGTCTTTTGTGTTCATAAATTCCACGGTCGAACCATCAGGAATTTGGAATTTTAAACTATCAGGAATAAAATCATTTTGATCGGTAGGAACTTCCGGTAAAAAGAACCAGCCATAATTAGTTGTACATCCTTCAATTATTAAGAAAAAAAATATCAACATTAAAATTGTCTTTCTTGCAATTTGATTTTTATTTTTCATATTCACTTCTTTCGATGTTTTTAATGATGCTAACCTCATCAACCATGCCTCCAATTTTTGGAGAAAGTTTTGTGACCTTAATTTCAAGTGCCTCTATTTTTGAAAAATTTTGAAATAGATGTGCTACGATACGTTCTGTTACATTCTCAACGAGATTACATTTCTTGTTCATCTCTTGTTTTACTACAGAATAAACAGTTACATAATCTAGACCGTAATTCAAATTATCTGTTTTCGCAGCTTTTTTAGAATTTGTGACCAATTTTAGATCAACATTAAATTTATTGCCAATTTCTTTTTCCTCATCATAGTGACCTATGTAAGAATGAAACTTCATCCCTTTTATCTCAATGTAATCCATTTTGTTCTTATTATTCAAATTTATATTTAGTTGTAGTTTTATATAAACATGTCTTTTTGTAAAGTTTTATTTTAAAAAAGAAAAACTAGCTTGTAAAAATTACTTCGCCTGTTTACATTATTGAGCGTTGTAACCAAACTTTTTTTGTTGTATATATGTGTTTACAATTGTGCAAAAGCCTTATTTACTGTTCTTTCAAAATTTGATGTTCTAATTTGTCATCTGGCAAAAAAATATTTTTTTACAAATATAAACAAAAATTCAGAGATTTTTCTTAATTTAGCGCTATTATAAAAAAGTATTATTGGTTTTTATGGTTTTTGTTTTAAATAATTGATAATCAGAAAGTAATGACAGAATCATTTTTGCAGTTTCTTTGGCAACAGCAGTTGATAAAAAAAGATAATTTATTAACAGTCAGAGGAGAAAAATTAGAAATAGTTGCTTCCGGTCAGCGAAATACAAACTCAGGACCGGATTTTACTAATTCCAAGATTAAAATAGATGGTAGATTGTGGGCTGGAACTGTTGAAATTCACATAAAATCATCTGATTGGATAAAACATAATCATAGCATTGACAGGGCTTATGATAATGTTATTCTGCATGTTGTAGCAGAACACGATGTTGAAATTGTTCGTGCCTCTGGTGAAGTTATTCCAACTTTTGTGTTTGAAATTGACAAAAAATTATTTGATAATTACATGCGCCTGATTACGAATAAAGGTCCAATTCCATGTGCTGATTTTTTGCCTGAAATAGACAATTTTTATATAAAACACTGGCAAAACAGATTGGTAGTTGACCGATTGAGACGCAAATCAGAAGAGGTTCTTGCTCAATTAAAGCAAAATGAAAATTCATGGGAAGAGACCTTTTATCAATTTTTGGGTAAAAATTTTGGATTTAAACAGAATGCTCTTCCTTTTGATTTATTGACTAAATCATTGCCGTTGAAAGCAATAGATAAACAAAAAGATAGCATCTTTCAAATAGAGGCAATGCTTTTTGGACAAGCAGGTTTTCTTGATGATGACTGTAATGATAAATATTTTCAATTACTAATGCGTGAATATCTGTTTCTAAAGTCTAAATATTCATTAACACCTTTGAGAAAACATTTGTGGAAATTTATGCGAATGCGTCCAACTAATTTTCCAACTCTTAGAATTGCACAATTTTCTGCTATTTTGTTTAAAAATTATCACCTTTTTTCGAAAATAATAGAAACAAAAGATGTCAAAATATTGAAAACATTGTTTGAAGTTTCAACTTCTGAATATTGGGAAACTCATTTTACTTTTGGCAAAGAGAGTAAAAAAACAACTAAAAATATTGGGAATTTATCAATTGATATACTTTTGATAAATACTGTGGTTTTGTTTTTATTTTCGTATGGCGAGGAAACGCAACAAGAAGAATATAAAGAAAGGGCTTTGGAATTATTAGAGTCTATTAAATCAGAAAAGAATAATATTATTGAGAAATGGAGTGGGGTAGGAGTTATTTGTAATAATGCTTTTGAATCGCAGGCTCAAATTGAGTTGTTTAATGAATATTGCTCAAAAGGGAAGTGCGTAGAATGTAATATTGGAGCTAAAATAATTGTTAATGAATATTTTTAAAAAAATAGATATGTCAAAAAAAATAATATTCTTATTAGTTGTAGTCTTTTTATTTTCAGTCGGAAATTCTTTTTCTCAGGTTGGAGATTCATTGATGAAGTTATTGCCCACAATAAAGCAGGATACCGAAAAAATTAAAATTCTGAATGAAATTGTCTTTAATTATTCTGACGTATTTCCTGATACTTCACTCAAATGTGCTGACACGGCCATATTTTTATCTAAACTTGAAATTAAAAAAAATAATAAAAACAATCAGCGTGCATTTGAATTTTTAGTGGAGTCTTATTATTCAAAAGGGTTTGCTTATGCTTATCAATATGATAAATATATGGCCATTAGTTACTTGGATTCTGCTAAAACTTTAATGGACTCAATTGAAAATAATTATTCCGGCAGAATTCGTTATTATGATGACAAAACAAAAATATTGAATACATATGCAGGTGTTTATTTAGATGCCGGAGAATACAATATAGCTTTATCTTTTTATCAGCAGGTTATTGCTTTGAAAGAAGAATTAATAAGACTAGGTAAAATAGATGAATCATCATTAATTGGAGACTATTTTAATTTGGGACTTGTACATTATTATAATGGGAACTTAGAAAAAGCTCTTGATTACTATTTAAAAACATTGACTATATCAATTCAAACCGGCAATAAATATGGAGAAGCAATGTGTTACAATAATATTGGGATTGTCTATCTAGATGAACTAAAGACTAATGAAGCACTTCGTTATTTTAATAAAAGTCTTAATATCGCAGAAGAAATAGGTGCTATTACGCTGGTTGCTCAAAATTATGACAACATAGGAAATACTTACGCAAGTAGGCAAAATTATTCAGAAGCTGAAAGGTTTTATATGAAGTCTTTAGAACTCACAAATGAATTGGGTAATAAACAAGGATTGATATTTATACAGATGAATTTGGCTGACCTTTACTTGGAAACGGGAAAAAATAATTTGGCTTTAAACTATGCTCAAAAAGCTCTTGAAAACGCATTGAACATTAATGCTTTGTCCCAAATTAAAAGTGCATATAGGGTTTTGTCTGGTGTTTATGAAAAAACAGGAAACTACAAACTAGCCCTTGAAAACCACAAACAATTTGTTGTATATAACGACAGTGTTTTTAATTCGGAAAAGAATAAACAAATTGAAGAAATGGAAAGTAAATATCAATTTGAGAAAAAACAACAAGAAATTGAAAAACAGAAGCTTGAAATATTAAAGAATAAAGAAACGATAAAAAGACAAAACGCTCAGAGAATAACTTTATTTGCTGTAATAATATTGGTTTTGATAATTTTAATTATAGTTTATAGAAATTTTAAGGTAAAGGTAAGAATAAATAAAGAACTGGAAGAGAAAAACACAGAAATTAATCTACAAAAAGAAGAAATTACATCTCAGGCAGAAAATTTGCGAGTTGCAAATACAGAGATTTTAGAACAAAAACAAGAACTAGAAGGCAAACATAACTTAATAAAATCCAGTATCGCTTATGCAAGTCGAATCCAAAAAGCGATGATGCCTTTTTATGAGGATTTCAGAAATAATTTCAAAGATTTTTTTATTCTATACAAACCGAGAGATGTTGTAAGTGGTGATTTTTATTGGTTTATGGATTTGGGCGAAAAAATAATATTTGCTGCTGTAGATTGTACAGGGCATGGCGTGCCCGGAGCTTTTGTTAGTATGCTTGGTATTTCGCTTTTGAACGAAATAGGAGTTAAGAATAAGTTTGAAAATGCAGCAGATGTTCTGGAAGAATTGAGAAATAATGTAAAAAAAGCGCTTCACCAAACCGGAGAAAAAAACGAGCAGCAAGAAGGAATGGACGTTGCTCTTTGTGTTATGAATAAAGATAAAAAAAGTATGACTTTTGCAGGCGCTCATAATCCTCTTTATATAGTTAGAAATAACAATTTATTGGTTTACGAAGCCACAAAAAGTCCAATTAGTATTTTTGTTAAAGAAAAAGAGTTTATGTGTCACAATGTTGATTTGCAAAAAGATGACTTGTTATACATTTTTTCAGATGGATATAAGGATCAATTTAATAGTGACAATCAAAAAATTGGAGCTAAAAAATTTAAAGAACTTTTAGTTGAAAATTGTGACAGTAATCTACAACAAAAAGAAGATTTCTTATTAAACTTTTACGAAGAATGGAAAGGGAATTATTCTCAAATTGACGATATTTTAATAATAGGATTAAAAATATAAATCATGGTTTCACCAATAAATCCATATAGAAAGGTAAATAAAGGTCGAAATGATAATTTTAATAGACATCTGAAAAGTGAAGAATTGTTGACTAAATATGAAAAATATTCAAGCACAAATGTATTAGACAACAATGAACCTATAATTCTTTCAGAAAAGCGTAAAAAAGAGATTGCTGAAAAAACAAAGCATGAAAATTTAGTTGGTTATGTGAAAATATTATTAACAACATTGGTTATTGTTTTTCTAGTTATACTGATAGTTATTGTTCACAATTTATTTTTTAGTTAATCAAAATAATATTTTTTATCGTTATTTTTTTGCTAAATTTGAGGCTTATAGAGTGTTATTGGTTGGTTAAATTTTAAAAAAAGTATTTTCGGTATTTTTTTTGAATAACTACTTCTAAATAAAACTTTATTTAACAATCAATTAACTAAAAACCAACATAATTCAATTTTTGTAATAAGTTAAAATATCAGTAATAAATGTTCATTTAAAAGATATGCCCACAAATCCTCAAAATAAATTCGTAAAGAATCCGTATCCCGGTATCAGGAGCTTTAACATAGAGGAAAGTTATTTGTTTTTTGGTCGAGAAAAACAAGTATCTGAGTTATCCGAAATAATTAAAAAAAATCATTTTGCTGCTATTTCAGGAGCTTCTGGTAGCGGTAAATCCTCTATTGTCAAAGCAGGTCTGATTCCTAACTTTCTGAAAGAATATCAAGATCTGGAATACATTATTTTTCGTCCTGGAAATAATCCATTAAAGAATTTAATAGATAAGTTAACCGAATTTTATGTTAATGCCGGAATTGACAGAAAAGAAGTTAAAAGGCAATTGTCTGAGTTACATCGAAATCCAAATGCTTTTGAAGATGTTATTAATGCTTTTGAAGTCAATAAAAAGTTTCTGATTTATATAGACCAATTTGAGGAAATTTTCAGATATCGAGATAACGATTTTATAAGAAATGCGGAAGAAACTTCTGAAATATTTATTCAAAATATTATCAATGCAACCAAGAGCAAAAAAGTAGATGTATTTGTAGTTCTTTCTCTACGTTCCGATTTTTTGAGCGATTGCACTGTTTTTACCGGCTTGCCTGAGATGATAAATAAAGGTCACTATCTTTTGCCAAAACTTACCTTGCAACAAAAAGAAGATGCAATTAGAAAACCGGCAGAACAAGCCGGAGCTGTTTTTAGTCCTACTCTTTTAGATCAAATTAGAGAAGATATAAAAAAAGAAGAAGTAAGTTTGCCTGTGATGCAACATGCTTTGATGCGAACATGGGATTATTGGTTACATAATTCTTTGTCAAACTCTGCTATCGACAAGGAACATTACGAGGCAATAGGAACTGTCTATAACGCTTTGTCTGTCCATGCCGAAAACATATTCAATTCACTCAACGATAAGCAAAAAAAATTAGTAGAGAAAATATTTAGAGCTTTAACATTTGGAGGAAATGATGAGAGAAGCACTCGAAGTCCCCAGAAATTATCACAATTAGTTAAGATTTGTGGAGCAAGAGAAATGGAAATTATTGAGGTAGTTGATAAATTTAGAGCTGAAGGAAGTAGTTTTTTGATGCCAAGCGAATTTGTACAACTTAAATCCGATACAGTTGTAGATATTTCACATGAAAGTATCATGCATGTTTGGCACCGATTATCGGAATGGGTAGAATACGAAACCAATTCAGCACAAGTATATATGCGTTTGTCTCGTTCTGCTACGCTATATCAGGAAGGAAAAACAGGGTTGTTGGTTAACCCTGATTTGCAAATAGCTTTGAGTTGGCTCGAAGAAGATAAACCAAATCAGGAGTGGGCAAATAGATACGATGCTGCTTTTGATAGAGTTGTAAATTACGTTTTATTTAGCAAAAAAGAATTTGACAAAGCTGTTGCTGCCCGAGCAGAAAAACAAAAACGAAGTCTTAAAAGAGCAAGAATAATAGCAGTTTTTCTTGGTTCTGCAACATTGGTTTCTATTTTATTTATGATTGTTGCAATGAATCTTAGATTTAAAGCAGTTCAGAGTGAAAAAGATGCTTTGTCAAAACAGGAATTAGCAGTAAAACAATCCAAAATAGCCGAAGAGCGTAGAAAAGATGCTGTTGCTCTACAATTAGTTGCGAAACAACAACAAGAAATAGCCGAACAGAACAGACTTATTGCCGAAAAACAAAAACAATATGCAGTTGCGCAACAAAAAGAAGCCCTTTATCAAAAACAACAGGCTGATATAGCTAAAAACGAAGCCTTTATAGCAAGAGATTTAGCTCGACAATTACAAATAGAAGCCGAAAAATTAAGAGATGATGCTATTGAGCAAAAAATAATAGCTACAAATGAAAAATTAAGAGCAGAAAACTCAGAAGCAAAAACAGATACATTAAGAAAGCTTTCTGTGGCTCAAACAATGGCTGTTAAGTCAATTAAACTGTATGAGGATAACAAAAAATCGCAAAATTTAACCGAAGAAGATAAGAATTTACCTAATATTTTGGCTTTACAAGCATATTATTTTAACAAAAAGTATGGTGGAACAATTTATAATCCTGATGTTTTTTCAGCTTTTCTTGTAGTTGGCGAAAGTGTCGAAAAAATCACAGAAATACATACAGATGCTGTTAGGGATTTGATTGTTAGTCCTGATGGTAAATCTTTTTTGACTGCTTCTGATGATGGTAGTATTTATGAAATTTCTTTGGACGATGTTAGTAAAAGAAAAAAAGTCAATACTTCGGAATCAAATAATTACCGTATTGTAGAATATAGCCCAACTGAAGAGTTTATAGTAGCTGGAAGTAAATCTGGGGAAATTTCAATGTGGAAAAAATCAAATATTGATCAAAAACCACAAACCTCAAATATCCACAAAAGCATTATTTCTGAAATTGTTTTTGTTTCTGAAAATAGTTTTGTTTCTACAAGTATTGATGGAAAGGTTATTTTATGGAGCATTTCAGATGGCTTTTTTTCAAAAGTAAAAGAATATTCTACTTTTAAAAAGAATGTTTCAGCGTCATATAATAAAGCTTTTGGACAGATTGTTATTGCATCTGAAAGTGGCTTAATTACTTTTTTAGCTATAAATGATTTAAGTGTGGTAAATGAAATTAGTTCGTCTTATGGCAAAATATCTGTTATTAGGTGGGTTGATAGTGGCGATTTGTATGTGGGGTTTACAAACGGGCTAGTAGCTGTATTGAATAATGGAAGTTATGATGAAAAAGATAAATGGTTTGCCCATAATTCAACAGTTACAGAAATATTATACAACAGTACTAATAATTTGGTTTTCACTTCAAGTTTAGACAGAACAATTAAAATTTGGAATTCAAATGATTATCGTGCTGAGCCAATTCAAATTTCAGGACATGATTCGTGGATTTATTCAATTTGTTTATCAAAAGATAAAAAGAAATTAATTTCGGCTGATGCCGGAGGACAAATAATGATTACTGTTGTTGATGTGGGAACATTAAAAAACTTAGTTAAAGGTAATTTAACACAAAATATGAGCATAAAAAATTGGGAAAAATTTGTCGGAGAAGGGATAGAATATAGTCCAAATTTACCGGAAGACTTGTAAAAATTATATTTATGATGAGAAAAATAATTTTTTTATTAATAATAATTTCATTTAGTGGCATTTTTGCTTTTTCACAAAATTGTGATTGGGCAGCGATAAATGATGCAAACCAAAAATATGAAGACGGCAATTTTGACCTTGCTTTAAACATGGCTCAAAATTGTTTTAGTTCAAATATAGACGACAACCAAAGAATAGAAGTTCTTAGGTTAATGTCTAAAACATATCTTGCAACAGATCAGGATAGTGCAGCAATAACAATGGCAAAAAAAATACTTGAAATTAATCCCAGATTTCAGCCATATTATCTTACTGATCCTCCAAAATTTATTGATATTATTCAAGGATTGAAAAAACTTAATCAGCAAAATGTCGTAGTATCTATTTCCAAAAAGGAAGAAAATGTCAATTTGGCTCCTGCTACTGCTGTTACATTTTCAGAAGAACAGATAAAACAAAGAGGTTATAATGATTTTGAAGCTGTTTTACATGATTTGCCGGGTTTTGATATTTCGAGATCAAACGGAAACCTATACACGCACGTTTATCAACGTGGATATCGATCAATAAACACTAACAGAACTTTGTTTTTGATTGATGGTGTCGAGGACAATGATCTTTGGTCTAGTAATGTTTATTTGTCTCGTCAACTCATAATGAGCAATTTGAAAAGTGTCGAAGTAGTGTATGGTCCGGCATCTACAATGTATGGTTCTAATGCTTTTTTGGGTGTAATAAACATTATATCAAAAGACCCTCAAGATATTATAGAACCTAATAAATCATTTGGTACAAGTATTAGAGCCGGATATGGTTCATATAATACAAAATTTATAGATGGAACCTTTGCTCTTCAAACAAAAGATCATAATATCGGGTTTTCTTTTTCCGGAAGAACATTTTTTTCAGATGAACAGAATTTGTCTAATTATTCTGATCATGATTATTCTTCTCGTGAATTGACAGATGAAATGTCACAGGAATATCATTCTATTTTGGATATTACCGACTCTATACAGGTAGCTGCTTTTTTAGCAAATAATCCTTCTTCAGGTGATTTATATTATTTAGATGCCAACAATCATCTTTTACTAACGGATCAAGGAGTAAATAAGGCTTTTGCAAACGATAATTACAGTTTGAATAATGTGGTATTTTCGGATAAAACAGAAACAATGGCTTTGAATGCAAAATTTAAAATATACGATTTCACACTTGGATGGTATTTCTGGAAAAAAGCAGAGGGACCTGGTAGTCAATATAATGACATTGCTTATTTAGGTTTCAACGAAGGTCAATCTTGGCGCCCAATACATCATTTTTTTTACGTGAAATATGAAAAAGACATAAATACTAAGTTGAATGTCTCCAATTTTCTGCGATATAAGATACATTACATGAGTAAAAATAACAGAATTGTTACGTTTTCGGATAATTATCTTTCAGGCGAATTAAGCATGACAGATTTATTAAACGGAGTGGTACCAATGTGGGATAGTGTCTATTTATTTTATAAAGCGAATCAAGTTAGGAATGAGACTAAAATATCTTATCAGGTCAATTCTAAAATTAGTTTATTAGCAGGGTTGGAAGCAAGATTTAGTTCAATTCAAGGAGATTATTATTTAGCATTTGAAAATGATGCCGAACAATCTGGTTTTGCGCTTACGGATATTCCGGGAGGAAATCAGTTTTTTTCAAAAGATATTGGTTTTTATTTACAATCAGGAATAAGTATTTTGCCCAATTTGAATTTAACACTTGGAGGACGTTACGATTATAATCTTGTTAGACTAGATGAAGGTTATGGTAATGTATTTAATGAAAGAATCGCGTTAGTTTATTCACCAAAAACGTTTATTTTCAAAGGTATATATGCAACAGCATTTAAAGATGCTACAAACCGAGAAAAATATTCAACAGCTCCCGGTAAACGAGAATTGCCAAATCCTGATTTACAGCCTGAAAAGGTACAAAACATAGAGGTTTCTATTGGTAAACAGCTTTTTAATAATGGGATTGTTAGTGTAGCTTTTTACAATTCAATGTATAGTAATATAATTCAAGAAGTAAAAGTTTCATTAGAAGATGGTTCTGAAACCGGACAAAATCAAGCACTTGGAGAAGCACAAATTTATGGAGTTAACGCATTTGCTTCTTGGTCTGTGAAAAAAATAAATTTTTATGCAAATTATACTTTTACAGAACCATATGCAATTGACCCAAAGGATTCTGACGGAAACTTGTTCTTGGACAGTTTAGGCAATGAGATTCATCGACTTCGAATTGGAGATATTGCAATGCACAGAGCTAATTTTGGTTTTAATTATTTGTTCAAAGATGTTTTGGATTTTGACTTAAGAGCTAATTTTGTCGGAGAACGCATAACAGGTTCAAACACAACAGTTTCTACGAATCATGATATTTTTACTCCGTATTTTTTATTAAATTCAACTATTAGTTATAGCCCAAAAAACACTGGAATAACTATACAATTAACAGCTTTTAATTTATTAAACACAGAATATTTCGAACCCGGATTAGATCAAGCAACCGGAGCATTGGCTTCTAGTTTGGCACAAAATAGACGAAATATTTATTTGAGTTTGTTTTATAATTTTTAAACTATGGATAGAATAAAAGAATCATTAAAAAACAGAAGATTTGTTTTTTGGGAAGAAATAGCTAGAGATGGGGCGCAAGCAAAAACAATTTTATCAGGTAAACAGAGAGCAGAAATTGCAAATTTGCACTCTCAAATTTTTAATCAAAATGGATCTGATCATTTGGTATTTGCTGCCGGTTTTGTTTCAATAGCTCCACAAGAAGTTGATGTTATAAAAGAAATGGCCGATGGGGTTGAAAATTGTTATTTAGCTGTAAATTGTAGAAGTGTAAAAGATGAAATAAAAGCAAGTTTTGAAGCAATTAAAAAAGCTAAATATCCAAGAGTTGCATTTGTTCTTCCAGCATCAGAAAGATTAAGTGAAGTTATGCTTCACAAAAGCGTTGAAGAAGTTTTTGAGTATGGTTTGGATATAGGAAAATATGCACTTGATAATTCAAATGGAATACCGGTTGATTTGCAATTAGCTGCTGCTTATGATGGGAATCCGGCTCAGATAGCTGAATTTGGAGAAAAAATGACAGAATTGGGAATTGCAACTATAGGTTTAGGTGACACCAGAGGAAGAATTTATCCTTACGAAATCAAAAATTTTTATGAAACATTACTGAATAATTGTTCAAAAGATGTTTTAATAGCTCCACATTTGCATAATGATTTGGGATTTGCCCTTGAAAATACTTTGGTTGGTTTGAGGCAAGGTATTACTTTTGCTTGCTCTTCGTGGCTAGGCTTAGCTGAAAGAAATGGTTTAGTTCCAACAGAATTATTAACTTTTTTACTTAGTTATCAAAATGGAAACACAATAGAAAGACTTGGTTTTGACGGTTCTAGTTTGTTTTTGACTGAACCAAATTTAAAGCTTTTAAGACCAATTGCTAAAAAAATTAGCGAATTTACTGGCAGACCACTGTTAGTTACTGATCCAATAGTTGGAACAGGGGTTAATACTATTTCGACAGGAACACCATTTGTGGATACTCATAGTTTTCAGCCTTTTGATCCAAAAGAAATATTAGGAGTAGAAAAAGAGGTTTTTGTTACACAACTTGCTAACAGAAGAGTAATAATAGAATGTGGAAATAAGCTGGGTTTTTCATTTGAGGAAGAAAATATTAAGCAAATTTTGAAAATAATAAAAGAAATAGCATATAAAACTAATCGTTCGATTGTTCCTGAAAATGAATTGATTGAACTTTTTGAAAAATTTGGACAAAAACACAACAAATGAAAAAATATTTAATAGTTTTTACATTCCTTTTTTTAGGTATGTCTTTGTTCTCACAAGATACAGAGATATGGATTAAAAACTCACCGGAAATCAGGATGAATATTCAGAATACTCCTCTCGAAGTAAGATGGCGTCCGATTGATCAAATGATTATGCCCGATCATTATTTTGGAAAACATAGTTTAGTTAGAACAGACATTATGTTTGGTCTTACTTTGGACAAAATAAAAATATTTAATTATACAAAATTCGATGAGTTTGATAGATTTTGGACAGGAGTTCGTTTTGATGTGAATTTAGATTTTTTCGATAGAAAATTTCTTGTAAATATTCAGGAAAGGTTTTTTTGGGGATTAAACGACGATTCAGATAATCATTATTATTTAGTTCAATACTTAAGATATGGCGTTACACCAAAAATCCATCTTGGTATTTTAAGTTATGGGAAATGGAGATTAGACAGACCTTTTGATCAGGGAGAATGGTTTGTGGGACCTTCGGCGGAGTTTAGGTTGCCATACAATTTTAGCTTTCATACAGCTTTTACAAAACAGATTTTCACGACTAACGTTTATATGTGGTTTGTTAGAATAGGATACAGATTTAAATTGTAAAAAAACACAAAAGAAGCTTTATTTTTATGATAGAATTATCAAAAATATTAAACCTAAAAAAAGGAGAGGGTAAAATTGTTATTTTCCCAATGATTTATTCTTTTTTTATTGGAGCGGCACTAGCTTTTTTCGTTACAAGTGTTACTTCTCTTTTCCTTAGCAGTTTTGAAAGAGAATTTTTACCTATTTCTTTTATAGCAGCCGGGATTTTAGTTTGGTTAATCGGGAAAATCCTAAATTATCTTCAAAAGATACTTCAATTTTCTAAGAGTTTACCAGCCGGCTTAGGTTTTTTATTCATAACAATTATTGTTCTGCTTATAGTCTTTAGGCTTTTTGAATATACGGTAATTATTTTTCTTCTTTATGCGTGGATAAGAGTTTTTGCGTATATACATGCTGTTACTTTTTGGAGTTTGGCAGGTCGGTTGTTTTCATTGCAACAAGCTAAAAGAGTTTTTGGTTTAATCACAGGAGGAGAAGTTTTAGCCAGTATTATCGGTTTTTTTTCAATACCTTTACTCTTAAAGTTTTTGGAAACATCTGATATTTTGTTAGTTTCAGGTTCTTTCTTAGCATTAGGTTTTCTGTTTTTATTGATAATTGTTCGAAAATTTAAACCTGAATTATCAGTTAAAAAAAGCATAAAAAATATTGAAAAAGACGACAGTTTAAGCTTTAAAAAGTCAAAATATTATCGACTAATTTTTTTGATAGCCTTCATTCCTATTTTTGCTCAGTTTTTTGTTGATTTTATTTTTCAGGCGCAGGCCAAAGTAGAGTTTCCTGACAGAGAAGAATTGACATCTTTTGTTGGAGTTTTCTTTGGCTTAAGTGCAATTGTAGAATTTGTTTTAAAAACTTTTGCATCCGGACGATTAATGAACCAATATGGCGTTAAATTTGGTCTTTTAGCTTTTCCGGTAGTTCTTTTGATAAGCTTCTTTTTAGCTTCGGTTTTTGGGCTGTTTTTTGGAGCAGCAGGTATTTTCTTTTCTTTTGTAACTCTTGGGCGTTTATTTACAAGAGCTGTTAGAACTTCTTTTAACGACCCTGCAACGCAAATACTTTATCAACCTTTACCAAAAGAGCAGAGGCTTCTAATACAAAATAAAATAGAAAGCGGACCTAAGGCTTATGCAAGTATTGTTGCTGGGTTAATTCTTTTGGGCTTTGATCAGATACCAAATATTTCGTTGGTTGTCTTTTCTATTCTTTTATTTGGTGTTACTATTTATTGGATAAGGTCAGGGAACGAAACTTTTAAAGAGTATAAAATTAAAATACAAAGTGTTTTAAAAATTGCAAAGACCGAAAAATCACATTCTTCTTTTGAAAAAATAATGAAGTATTTAGAGCAACAGAAGATAAGTATTCCAGGAATTAATATGCTTAAAAAAACAGCTGTTGATAACACCGTCAAGAAATATAAACTATCAGAATTAGTATTGATGGCTAATTCAAAAGATAAACAACAAAGAATAATTGCGGCACATGAGTTATCAAGATATTCAATTTATAAAACAGAAAAACTTTTTGTGAAATTATTGAATGATGATGATTTTGACGTAAGATGTCAGAGTATTATAGCAGTTGGAGAAAACAAACATAGTGAGCTGTTTGAATATTTGCTTTATAATTTTAAGCTGAATGCATATCGAGAAGTAGTATTTCAGGCTATTCTTAAAATAGGGAAAAGTATTTTGCCGGAAATAATAAAAATATTTTCAACTTTTGACTATGACACTAATATTCAGCTTAAAATTATTGATTTAATTGAAAAAATACATTCTCCGGCTGCTACTGAATTCCTAAAAAAACAAATAAATCATCATAATAGAATTATCAAGGACAAAGTTTTTAATGCGTTAAGCAACATGGAATATAATGTTACAAAATCAGAGGCTTTGAAAGCAAACATTTTACTTGAGGAGAAAATCAATTCTTATGTTTATTTGGCCAATTCGGTTCTTGACTTACAAGAAATAAATTCATATAACACTCTTTTGACTGCTTTGGAAGAAAAAAAAAACAGACAGAAAAATGTTGTTTTTGTTATTCTTTCTGTTCTTTATGACAAAAAAGCGATTGATCTGATTAAGAATAATTTAGATAATGGAGATGAAAATGCAAGAGGCTTTGCGTTAGAGGTTGCAGACACGGTAATTCCTGAATTTCATAAACAGTTACTGCTTCCTTTTTTCGAAGGAGATACAAATCACGAAATAGTTCGCAGATATAGATTTGATTTTCCACAGGAGAAATTGACTTTTGAAGAAAGACTCATTGATATTGTTAATACAGACATTTCTATTACCGGAAGTTTGGTTAAGGTAGAAGCAATTAAATTATTATCAGATTTTCCAAACGAAAAAGTTAAAACGGTTTTAAAAGCCAACATTGTTCACCCTATTGAATATATTCGAGAAGTTGCAGCGTTTGTCTTATTTCAAATTGATGAAAAAGAGTTTGATGAAACAATTTTATTAAATAAAACAAAGAAAAAGTTTTTACATGACTTGAATGACAAAATAAAAGTGTCATATAATCAAGGTAATATGCTTATTTATGAAAAAATAGAACTTCTTAAAAGTTTGCCAGATTTTGAAATTCTAGATTTTAATAATTTATTTCTTTTGGCTGGTGATTGTAAAGAGCAAGTAATACATGAAAATGAAAGCATTATTTTAGATACACAAAGTCAAAGTTTTGGTTTTATTGTTATTTCGGGAGTAATAGAAAATAGTGGATTTATGCTGGAAAGAGGAAATATCATTATTCCTCATTTTTTTGAATACTCTAATTTAGAAATAAAAGCATTGGAACAAAGTCTAATTCTTAAAGTTCCATTTTATAATTTGAATACAATTATTTTTAATAATTACGAATTTGCTGAGAATATTATTAAAACATCAATAAAAAAAACAGCTTAATAAAGCTAATTTTAAACAGTTAATAATTAAAAAATGAAGCGTTTTTTTATCATATTATTTCTTTTTGTTACACAAATTTCTTTCGCTCAGAATTTTGGAGAAACAAGAGGAGTTCCTTTTGTAAAGAATTTTAATTCTGCTGAATACAATGGGCATGAACAAAATTTTGATATTATTCAGGATAAATCAGGATTGATGTATTTTGCTAATTTTCAGGCCGTTCTTATTTATGATGGAGCAAGGTGGGTAAAGGTGCCTACTTCTAGCGGAATGAGAGTTTTAAGTCTTGATCTTTGTACAAAAGGCATTGTTTATGTGGGAGGTTTGTACGATTTTGGCTATATTACAAAAGATGAGTTTGGACAATATGTTTTTGTTTCGTTGGTTGACTCCTCAATGACAGAAGAACAAGTTGGTGAGGTCTTTAATGTACATTGTTTAAATGGCAAAACTTATTTTATTACTGAAAATAAAATGTTTACTTACGATAGTTTAAGTGTTGAAGAGGTTGATTTTGACGGAGTTCTACTAGAGTCTTTTGCGGTTAACGGAGAGTTGTTTTTGTTTTTTGAAAGAGATTTACAAAACGAAGATTTTAGTCAAAATGGACTTACTGTTTATAGAAATAATTCAATTATAAGACTTTCTGATAATTCTCTCGAACAAATAGTCGATATTAAAGCAATGTTTTATTTAGATAATGCTCAAATGTATGTTGTTGGCACCGAAAGTCAGGGCTTTTTTAGTTTGCAAAATGATATTATAACAACAATGGAGGTTTCTGTAAATGAGTATGTAAGAAAGAATAGCATTACAAGTGGAGCTAAGATTTATGATGATCTATATGCTATTGGAACATTAACACAAGGAGTTTTATTGGTTAATAATATGGGGAAAATTGTTCAAGTTGTAAATAAAAAAAGTTCATTATTCGATGAGTCAATTAATGCTGTTTTTGTAGATGAGTCAAAAAATATCTGGGTTGCTACTAATAATGGAATCTCTTTAATTGAAACAAATAATCCGCTTTCTATTATTGATAATCAAATTAGTGGAATAGATGGTAAAATAAATAGGATCTTGATATTTAAGGGCGTTCTATATGTTGCTTCCGACAATGGTTTGTTTTATTTTAACAACAATTTATTTAATAAAATATCAGGACTAAATGTTGCTTGTTGGGACATGGTTACTGTTGATCAAAAATTAGTAATTGCTACTCCTTTGGGAATTTATTTATTCGACGGAATTAGTGTTATTCAGACAGGAGTTACAGAGTTTTCTTTTTGTTTGGAAAAATCAAAACTAAATAGTGATTTATTTTATGCTGGTCACAACTCTTTTGTTACTGTTCTTCAGATTGAAAAAAACAACGTTGTTGTTGTCGATCGTATAGATGGTTTCTCAGGTAATGCTACTAAAATAAAAGAAATTGAAAACGGTGATTTGTACATTGAAGTTCCTCCAGGAAATATTTTCAAATTGAAAAATAATTCTAATAATGTTGAAAAACTAATTACAGGTCAAGGTTTTATCTCTTTGCATATTAATACATCTAATAACGATGTTTTTTTCTCATCAGAAAAAGGATTATTTCAGGACAATGATAAAGATACTCTTCAAAAATTCGATTTTTTTAACGACACAAAACAAGGCTCAAAACTATGGATGTACGATTTCTTTTTTATAAATGAAAATACTTTTTTGTTTACTGATGGAAGTAGAAAAAATATTTCCTTGATAAAAAAACAAGAAGATAGTATCGCTATTTCTCAAAGTGATTTTCTTCCCATTTCTGATTTTACGGTTAGAACTTTTTATTTTGACTCAAATAACAAGAATATTTGGTTTGGTGGAAACAACGGAATTATTATGTCTGATTTTGGCGGGAAATACGAACATCACACTGATTTCAAAGTTACTCTAACAAAAATTATCAGTTTAAATAAAGATACTTTGCTTTCAATTAACAACCAATTTAGAAAACTTCAGTATTCCGATAATTCAATTAGAATTGAGTTTGCTGCACCTTATTTTCATGCCAAAGGAGATGTTTTATATAGTTATTATCTCGATGGTTTTGATAATGGATTTTCTTTATGGGAAAGTCAGGCATACAAAGAATATACAAATTTACCGGCAAATAATTATGTTTTTTACGTAAAAGCCAAAGATCAGTTTGGTAATGAAATAGACCAGGCTGTTTATGAATTTAAGATTTTATTGCCGGTTTATAGGCGTTGGTGGGCAATAATAATTTATATTGTTGTAATCGGTGTGTTGCTTAAACTTTTTATTGATTGGAGAATGAAACAAGCAGATAAAGAGAAAGAAAAATTAGAAGAAATAATCAAAGAAAGAACAGCAGAAATAGAAAAAAGCAAAGCAGAAATAGAAGCACAAAGAGACATAGAGTACAAACAGCGTAAAGAAATAATGGATAGTATTCATTATGCAAAACGTATTCAACAGGCTGTTTTGCCTTCAACGGAATTATTGCAAGAAACTTTGGGGAACAATTATTTTGTTGTTTTTAGACCTTATGAAGTAGTTAGTGGAGATTATTTTTGGTTAAAACAGCTTAAAAATTTCATAATAATTGTAGCAGCTGATTGCACAGGGCATGGTGTTCCAGGTGCGTTTATGAGCATGTTAGGAACATCATTTTTGAATGAGATCGTAACTCGTCGTAGTTTAGATGGTCCGGGTACTGTTTTGGAAAGGCTCAGAAATAAGGTAAAATCATCACTTCATCAAGACGGAAAACAGAACGAACAAAAAGACGGAATGGATATTGCTTTGTATTTTATTGATACTGAGACTTATGAATTGCAGTTTTCAGGAGCTTATAACTCATTGTATATTGTACGGGAAACCTCTAAGATAACTGAAGAATTAAAACAATATCCTGAAGATTCTAAACAAGTTCGTCTTTTTACAGAAGACGAAGGAGATGCTAATTATACGTTGATAGAATTGCGTGCAAATAGACAGCCAATTGGTATTTATATCAAAGAAGTTCCATTTAATAATACTTCTTTAAAGCTGGAAAAGGGCGATTGCATATATTCTTTTTCTGACGGTTATCAGGATCAATTTGGAGGTGATACAGGCGAAAAATTAAATGCCAGAAGATTCAGAAAATTACTTATGAATGTTCAGGGAAAAGACATGGCTGAACAAAAACGTATTATTGAACAATATTTCATAAAATGGAAAGGAGATCATAATCAAGTTGACGATGTTCTTGTTTTTGGTTTGAAAGTTGATTTTTAAGTGACTTAATATAGGTTTTTTACTTTCTTTGTTGCTTCAAATTTTCAACTTTTTACTGCTATGAGTGATGTCTTTTGGCAAGCATTTTCGGCTATGTTTTCAGCTATTGCTAAGGTATTTGTTATTGCTTTTGCTGCCGGATTATTGGTTCGGAAAAAAATAATAAAACAAGAATATATTAAAGGTTTGTCGGAAGTGACTGTAAAAGTGCTTCTCCCGGCTTTGATTTTTTCTAATATTGTTAAAACATTTGCACCGGCAACTACTCCCGGGTGGTGGGCTTTACCGTTGGTCGGTCTTTTTACGCCGGTTATTTTTTTAGGAATTACTGCTTTATTTTTCCTGAAAAACTTCAAACAAAATCTCAGTAAATTACCTGTTGCGGCATTTCAAAACGCCGGTTATTTGGTGCTTCCAATCGGGCAGGTTTTGTATCCCGAACAATTTGACCAGTTTGCGCTTTTTGTGTTTTTGTATATTCTTGGTTTTAATCCTTCGTTGTGGAGTGTTGGCAAAGTGTTGATTACCAGAACAAAAGAAAACGCAAAATTTGAGGTAAAAGATATTATTACCCCGCCACTAATTGCTAATATTATTGCCTTAACTTTGGTTTTTTCAACTTTGAATAATAATATTCCCGAAATAATTTTTGACCCTATTGAATTTATAGGTTCCGCAACTGTTCCGATGGCAACTTTTATACTTGGGGCAACTTTAGGAACCGTATCTTTTAAAAAATTACCTCCAATTGGAGAAATTTTGAAAATATTGTTTGTGAAATATGTTATTATTCCGGTTTTGGTACTATTAATAATATTGCAGTTCAAAATAGGTGAAAAATCTTCACTTTTAGCTGATTTTTTAATAATAGAAGCCTCGGCAGCACCAGCTTCTAACCTCATTATTATGGTCAGAAAATACGGTGGCGATGCGCAACAAACCGGAGGACTTATGTTACTTGCTTATTTTGCGGCAATATTTATAATGCCACTTTGGATTGCTATTTGGAAGATGATGGGGTAGAAGCTTTTTTTTGAAATGTGGATAAAATGTTTAAAAGTTGTGTTATAATAATTAACAAAAAGTAAAAAAAAACTTTACATTTTTGTGTTTCTATTTTTAATAACACACAAATGAGTGACTACAAAGAATGTTTAGCACAAGGTAAAACTTTTATTAATTTTGGTGACCCAAATAATGCTCCGGCATTGAAGTACAGTTTGCCACAGAAAACAACATTTTCTGTTTATGGGAGACAAAAAATAAAATTACGAAGTGAATTTTTTAAGCAAGGATATACACATGCCATTAATGCTGCAACTGATTTGTTAAGCAAGAAGACCATTGAAGATATTGAAAAAGAGATTGTTAGTAGTGTTGAAAATGGTGTAAATACTTCTTATTTATTGGGGTTTGTTGATAAGTTAGAAAATAATAGGTTGATAAAAACAAATTCATCAAAAACAATAATTGAAACACAGTTAGATAAGCCACAAAATGAATTTTACGACTCATCAGAAGAGAGGAAAATATCAATAAGTAATAATTTGGGAATTGATACAAGATCCTTGGCCACAAAAATAAAAGAAGGTTATATACCTATTGTTACAGAAAGTTTAGGCAAATTTAAAAGACAAGTACGATTTATTAAGCGACCACAACTACCATCTAGACCACGTATTTTTGCAATACTAGAGTATAAAGTGGCATCATATTTGGGAGATTATGGAGCTGGGAAAACGTTAAAAACATTCAGCCTATTACCTGGTGAAAAAACTTCAATTTCGGTAAAATCGTTCACTGAAAGCACTGAATACAAAGCAAAATCTCAAAATGTATTAGATTCATTTTCCGAAAATAGCGCAGAAGAATTTGAGAGCATCTTGCATGATGAGTCAAACATAGTTAATTCTGCAACTGATACAAGTATGTATGACACTACAACAACAAAAAACTCATCTGTTTCAACATCAGTCTCTTTATCGGGAGTTATTCAAGGGATTTTAGCTAAAATTGGGATTGGTTACGAACATGACCAAGAAGAAGTTGATGAAAATGTTGATACAAATACTTCTGTAAATGAGTCTCATGTTAATAACATTAATGAAACATTGGAAAAACACACAAATTCAACCAACTCCTTGAGAGAAGTTGAAGTTAATACAACAACTGAATCTTCTCGAACAAATAGTGTGGAAAACTCAACTATAAGAGAACTAATGAATCCAAATTTAAATAGGGTATTAAATTTCGTTTTCAGACAGTTATTGCAGGAATATATAACTATTACATATTTGAGTGATATTAAATTTATATATACAGATGGACATCCTGAAAATACAATGGTAGTTCCTGTAAATGAATTAAATGATTTGTTAAAAACAGCTATTAATCCTCAGTATATTGACATTGTTAGGGATTTAATTGTCGATGAATTTACAGAAATTGTAAACTACAATAATCATAGTGTTGAATTCTTGCAGCTTCTTACAAAAGAAGTTCTAACAGTAGATCCTAATAATATTATGAATTTAATACCGGAAACTATTTCATATTATAAAAAGAAAGCAAATTTATTAGATGAATACAAAACAGGAGAAATACAATTATTAGTACCCGGGGTGATTCTAAAAGTTGTTAAAAACACCCTAAGAACAGATTCTGTGATAGTTGATTCTTTACTTGGGCAGGGTGATGCTCTCGATTGCTTCAATAAACTACAACAAGAGGCTAAGTCGGTTCAGGTACAGCTAGAAAATAATAAGTTAATTGCCGAAACTGCTAGAATCGAGGCCAATACAACCATTGAGCAGGAAAAGATTAATCGGCTGCTGAATGTTATTGAAAATTTGCCGGCAGAAATACAACCCGAAGCCTTGAAAGCAGTTTTTTCAAAGTGTTGTAAGGACAGTGATTTTATTATTAATAATAATCAAACAGAACCAACAATTTAAATGTAAATCAGTGCACTAGAAGTAAGATTACTTCTAGTGTACTTCATTTGCTTTAAAAACTTTCGACTTTATATTAAATTATGATAAATTTTACTGATATTTTAGATAAAATGACTGCTCTGGTTACAGATTCAAAGAAGATTCTTGATACAACAGAGCTATTTAAGTATGAAAAACTTTTGAGTGGAGAACAAACAGCAGAAGAAGTGTTTGAACAAGTATCTTCTAGGAAAAATGGTACGGCAAAAAAAGTGTATTTAAGTTCTACCAATACTTATAGAATATTTATGGATATTTATATTTATTCAGAAGATTCTACTATTGATTTAGTTTTTTTTGCAGAAAAACTTAGAAATTCTATTAAAGTTTATTGGCCATCGGGAGAATATGTGGTTTCTTCTGTTGATAATAGAACCGCGTTTTTAGATTTTAGTTTTATAAAAGTCATAGCATTAAACAATATTGATGAAGCATTAGAAATGGCACAACAAAATGGTTTTTATTCAAATTTTATTTATATTTATGATGAAGTTTTGCCTCCAATTACAATTTCTTCTCCTTATGGTGGTAATTCTGGTATTATGTGGTATGGTTCAGAAGCCGCCAGATTAGCTCATGAAATAGGACATTTACTTGGTTATTATAATAGAAACGCGTATGACTCTGAAGAAAATTTTCAATTGTCAGGAGGTTGGAGTCATAGCTGTAATTTAAAATCTCTTTTTAGTTCTAAAGGCACTCAAATATTGCATGAACAACCAGATTTTGATATATCAAAATTAAATCTAGGAGAATTTGCAACTACAATTGGTTTTATTGGAATGCCTCGAGCTAATGCAATATATAATGAAAGTTCTTTTGGTCCAATTCAAGACGGAGTTAAGTTTGTACCGACACCAATTTTTTATGATGATAAAAATGTTAAAGAATTTGAGTCTGTTTATGGTTTTGATTTTTTTGCAGACAAAACCAATATTCCATTTATATCTAGAAAATAGTTTTTTAACGAAATTGATTCAACTAATATGAGATTTTTTTTATTGTTGATGATGTTATTTGTGACAAATAATATTATTAGTCAGGTATTTTATCCACAAGAATTAAATTGGACAAAAACATATTCAACAGACATAGTATATTTATATAAAATGACCCCGTTGAAATGTTATTTAGCATATTTTACGAATTTCGATGGAGTAAGGTTCCATCCTGAATTTATAAGTAAAAATCGAATTAAAATTTGTTATATAATACGAAAAGCAGCAGATACAACTTGTGAATTATTATCAAATAACGAAATAGTTAAATATAAACCGACTACATTTTTGAATGACACAATATATGAAATTATGTTTTATGAAAACGGCAAAGTAAAAGCTGTTGGGCATAATCTTTTTGCGGTACATATTTATGACGAAGATAAACAAATCTCTTTTGGTGGACACACATTTAATGTTCGTCAAAACGGCATTCTAATTTCGGAATCAACAAATAGCAGTTCTTTTTTTATTAGTAAATCTGATATTGATTCTGCTATCAAAACTTGTTACTCTATTTATGATACAATTAATTTAGATTCATTAGTTTATTTTAATGGTTTTTATGTTAATAGCTCAGAACTAATTGAAAAGAGATATTTAAGCAAGAAAATATACATATATTTCGAACCACAAGATATGAATGATGGCTATTTACACGATTCAAAATCTATTTTTAGTTTTTGGAATGAACAAAATCAACCAATTGAATACATTGTTTATAAAAGCAATAATATTTTCAATGATAAAGTAATTGAACAAACTTTTGTAGAGTATGATAAAAAAGGAAGAATAATTAAAGTGACCGAAACAAGTTCTGAATTTGATTTTTCAGATATTTCCTTGTCTATAAATAATAGGTCTCTTTTATTAAATATTTTAAGAGTTGACTACGTTAAAAACAAAAGAAATGTGTATTTTAATGATAGAATAATATATGAAACAATCTCTAAAAAAACACACAATATTGAAGTAAATTATTATAAACGTCAAAAAGATGAAAAAGACGTGAGCGTTATTTTTTACAACGATAAAGAAAAAAATTTACCAGTAAAAACATTGTTTTTTGAATATAATTCAGCTGATAATAACCACATGATTTACTATGATACTTTGGTTTATAATTACTATTAATGCGAATTAAGAGTTAAAAATTAAATAAAAGCGGCTGAAATTATGCCAAAAATATGAACAATAAGTCCCTTTGTAGAACGGACATTAGATGCACATTGAATATCTGTTTTTTTGAATCAACCAATTAAAGAAAGATTCTATTGGCTGCCTCATTTTGGAGACAGCAGTAGAATATAAATCTTTAAATGCTTTGTCAATTTTTTTAAGACTGTCTGCTTTGCATTTGCTTTCTTTAATTGGAGTATATATTTTTGAATTATTTTCTTGTTCTATTCTGGAGAAAAGATCTTCATCTATATAGATTTTATCTCCATAAAAAGTTCTATTTATTATTTCAGCCCAATTATGTTTAAAAACATTTAAGTCATTTTCAGAAGCATTTGTAATTACAATCGATTCTGGATAAGGTATTGTCTTTGGTCTTCTAAAAGCTAAGGCATGTAGTTTGACACGATAATACCATAAGTTTTTCGTAGAACAAAAACTTTTGTCGGTCATTTCTGTTGCTACTTTGGCTTTTCTTTTACCAGAACAAGTTATAATAGGCATTGCTGAATTTAATACCGGAAACTATTTCATATTATAAAAAGAAAGCAAATTTATTAGATGAATACAAAACAGGAGAAATACAAATATTAGTACCCGGGGTGATTCTATAAGTTGTTAAAAACACCCTAAGAACAAATTCTGTGATAGTTGATTCTTTACTAGGGCAGGGTGATGCTGTTGATTGCTTCATTAAACTTGAACAAGAAGCAAAATCTGTAAAAGCACAACTTGAAAACGAAAAACTAATAGCAGAAACTGTTAAAATAACAGCGCAAAGCCAAATGGATCAAGACAAATTAAACAGATTGTTAATTCTTATAGAAAATATGCCGGCAGAACAGCAACCCGAAGCACTAAAAGCAGTTTTTTCAAAGTGTTGTAATGATGCTGATTTTGTAATAAGCAATAATCAAAACGAACCTACTGTATAATAGTAGTTATATGGTTGAAAGTTAACCAGTAACCATTAAGTTGCTCTTAACTTTCAACTTTAAAAACTCAACAAACTTGAATAACTAACTTATGATAAATTTCACAGAACTACTAGATAAAATGACGGCTCTGGTTGCCGATACAACAGAGCTATTTAAGTATGAAAAACTTGTGACGGGAGAAGATGAGGATGTTCAAGACTTTAAAAATCAATATAGCTGGCACTTAAATATTAAAACAGGAGAGTATTTTTGGCTTGAAAAAAACAAAAAACACAAAGGACACAAAAACATTGGATCATATAAAGTTATACACAATAAGGCGAATAATACTATTGAAGCATATTTTGAAGACAGTACAGAAACAATAGAGATAATTAATTTAGAAACGATTTATGATTCAGAGGGATTTGTTGGCTATGTAGAAGATAGAGCAGCTAAGTTTGCCATGATAGCAGCCGAAAGTGGTGGACTTCCTGCAAAAACAGAAACCCCTATATATGATGCACTAATTATTTCAGCATCTATGACAAACAGACAATATGTAGAAATGCTCAAACGAGAAACCCCTTTTTCAACTGATGCTTCGCGGTTACGATTTGGAATTGGGTCTATTCAAAGTTTATTTCATGGGCAACAATATCAGGCATACGAATATCAAGCTTACCAAAATTATGAATATGGACAATACAAAAGATTTAGAGGAAATGTTTTTGGAGAAAACATGGGTTTAACTACAATCTACAATGCATTAGATCATCCTAGACGCAAATTACTTGAAAACTACAACCTTAAAGACGCATTTTATATCTTGTCATATGCCCATAAACCTTCTGGTTCCTCTGGTTTACTAGAAGTATTTGACATTGAATTTAACAGCACATTAGCACCATACATGGCTCATGTACAAGGCTCTAATTACTGGCTACCCAAAGAATAAACGAAACAAGTTCCCTATGAAAAAAAAAATCGCCATAATGGTATTTTTATATAGTTTGTATTTTTCTGCAATATCTCAAGAAATTGTAAAATTCTACTCTATTGAAAAAATTAAGCAAGAAGAATTCAAAAAAATATTCTCTAAAAACTATAAAGATGGTTTTATTGAATTAAATCTTGAAAATGATTATTTTTATCCTACTTTCTGGGAATACAATGAATGTTGGAAAAAGATCATAATAAATGACAATTTTTCATTAGTAATCGGAAATCACGAAGGAGATTTAGTTACTAGTATTTTTTTTATGAATTACACTAAAAAATATTCAATTGTTTTAAGTAGTTTTTTAACCGATAATATCCAAGTAATATCAGACAAAAACTTACTTATTATAAAATTGACAAAAAATGATTACAGTCAAACAAGATTTTTTTTCTTTGACATTGACCATTTTGATTTTTATTCAGAACATTCGTTTACAATTAATAATAGTTTCTATAGCTACAAAGACACGACACTACAAATTATAAACAACTCTTTTTGCATTATAAATAATGAGTTAACACTTGAAATTGAAATAAATACAATTAAAGGAATGCTCAAATACGTAGAAAAAGAATATATTTTTTTTAACTTAAAAAGATTGCAGATGCCGGAACTACATAAAGAATTTTTTGATTTAGAAAGTATTTTTTATTCTCTTTTTGAATAAATATAAACAATAATCAAACAGAACATTGTATAACAGTAGAAAGTTGAGAGTTATACTAAGCCTCTTTTGAATTTTGTAAAAAATTTATATCTTTGCAAAAAAAATGTCAAAATTCAAATTAACAGAAGACCAAAAAAAAGAATTGGAAATTGCAGAGCAAACAGTTAAACAAATCCAATTATTAAAACGCATGCAGTGTTTAAAGATGAGACATAAAGGAATGTCAAATAATGATATTGCAGAAATATTATCAATGTCAGACCAAACAATAAGCGATTGGATTCAGTTGTATCGAAAAGGTGGCTTAGTAAGATTATTACAGTGGAATTATAAAGGAAAAATATCAGTATTAACAATAGAACAATTAAAGCAACTAGAAGAAAGAAATGAACAAAAACCATTTGAAAAAGCAGCAGAAGCAAAAGAGTACATTAAATCGGAATTTAGTATAGATTATCATTTACATTGGGTTCAAAAAATATTGAAAAAAAACTTCAATTTACATTCAAAAAAACGAAGTTAAAACCTGGTAAATCACCAAATGAGACGACACAATTAAACTTTGTTTCTTGGTATGAGTCAAAACTAAAAGAAGCAAAAGAAGAGAAATTGCATATTTTATTTTATGATCCGGTTCATCAATTACATAATACAATAAATGGCAAATGTTGGCAGAAAAAAGGAGGTCATAACACAATTATATTAGAATCAAATACAGGAAGAAAACTAATAAGTATTTTAGGCGACTTAAACCCTGTGAATCAAGAATTAACAAGCATAGTGCTAGAAGGCATGGTAGATAAAGATGTAACAAAAGCTGCACTGAAAAACATTCGAGATACTTATAACGATGGAAAAAAAATCATAATAATAATGGATAATGCAGCATACAATAGAGCCTATCCAGTACAAGATTATGCGAAAGAATTGAAAATAGAAATAGAATATTTACCACCTTATTCTCCTAATCTAAATTTAATTGAAAGAGTCTGGAAATTCTTGAAATCTAAACTTAAAAACAGATACATCGAAAAATTTGAAAATTTTAAAGTTTGGATTAGTGACTTTTGTAGAAATTTCGCAAGTTATAAAAGTGAAATTGAAAAGTTAGCATCTAACAGAATATAAATTATAAAGGCGGTTTAGTATAACCAGCAACCATTAAGTTTCTCTTAACTTTCAACTTTAAAAACTCAACAAACTTGAATAACTAACAAATGGTAAATTTCACAGAACTATTAGATAAAATGACGGCTCTGGTAACAGATACGACAGAGCTTTTTAAGTATGAAAAACTGGTGACAGGGGAGGAAAGTCCCGAAGATGCGTTTGAACAAGTTTCTTCTAGAAAAAATGGGACAGCAAAACTAATTAAAGTAGACAGATTTTATTATACTCCCGAAAAAGTTTTTGTTACAAAATACGTTTATCTCATGGATATCTATCTATATACAGAAGATCCAAATGTAAACATAGACAGTTTTGTCTCACTTTTTGAAGGAGCTGTTAGGCAGTACCTAAATTTAGTTTATGACCAAACTAAAGGTAAACTTTATGATTTTACTAACATAAATATAATCAATGCCGGAACTCCTGAAAATGCAGAGGACATTGCAAGGGAAAAAAGACTTTACTCAAATTTCTTTTATGTTTATTCCGGAAATACAGTAGTTTTTTCAAGTAGTAGTGCTTTCGGAGGAAATTCAGGATTTTTATGTACTGAACATCCGCTTGAAAACTTTCCGCATGAAATTGGACATTTATTGGGCTATACAAATACAGATATAGATCCAAATAACCCTGATTCAGATTGGTCACATAATAACAATTCTAAATCAATTATGTTCGGACGTCCTCAATCAACAGGAAAATTATTGATTGAAGATTGTGACAAATTTAACTTTCAGATAAAATCCTTAGGTTTTGTAGGTAACCCAAAAGCAAACGCCATTTACAACTTAAATTCATTTGTAGATATGCCAAAACTACTAATAGGTAAATACGATGATGAAAAACCTATACCTCAACCCTATTATTGGGATTGGGAAGGAAATCCTATGTATGACTTTCAAACCTATTTTCAATTTTGTTTATACAGATTCCCAAAACCACTTAAATATGCGATTTAATTTTTTTTTAGTAATATTACTTGTCAGCTTAAATTCTTATGCTCAATTTTATGGAAACAGATACAGCCAAGAAGTTCCATATTACCCTTATATTACAGGATTTCAAGCGGCAAAGGGTGCTTATTTATATGGTTTCTGGACATATACTACACCTGAGTTTGACACAAATTATGTGCAAGAAAATAAAATAAATGAATGTTATGTCGTCAGAAAATACGGCTATACTAGTTTTTTAAATGATGATAATATTGATGTTACTAATGCGACGGATACAATTAATTTTATCGCTTTTGATAATAAAGGAAGAATTGCTCATGAACTTGTATATGAAGGTGTGCTAGAAAATAAAATAAGTAAATCATACTTGTATATTTATTTTGAAGACAAAACAATTTTTATTTATTATTCAGGAGATGTAATATTACTTTTAAAAGACAAAAAGGCTATTGGATACAAGTATAATATTGATGAAATATATAGTAAATTTAGTCCTAATTATAAAGTCGATTTTTTAGTAGAGCTAAAAAAAGTAATAAATAATATAAAAGACACTTTGAACTGGAACAAAGATATGTTTAATTATTTAGGAAGTCTTATTTCAGGAAAATATTGCATTATTGATACTTTAAATAATGGGAAAATAATAAGCTTTGCTAATTATTATAACAAATCGAGTAATATTTTTGCATTTACCAAAGTTAATGAAGACGATAAGCCTGTACATATTTTTATAAAAGACTATGACGACATGCAAGAAAAAATAACAACTATTGATTTTGAATATGATAGAAAAGGCAGAACAACTAAAATTTTCTACAATTATTATACTGTTTATCTTGGACGTGATTGGCTCAAAGAAAATCAAATAAAAGGACTAATAACTGGGGTCAATAAACTACCAGTAACTTCGTATCGCTATGATATGCAGTATTCTAAAAATAATTACAAAGTTTTTTGTAATGATACATTGTTTTTTGAAAGAGAAATAAAAGGGAACAAAATAATTGAAACAAAATATTACAAATATGATCAAAATTTTGGCGAAACAGCAACTTATTATAAAAGTATTTTAATTTTTGAGAGTAGAAAAAGAAAAATTCCGATAAAAAGAATTTACTATACAGATGGTGATTTTTCCAATTATCGTTTTGAATTTTTACCATTTAAATGCAATATCTTGGTTGATGAATATATTTACAAATAACTTTCAACTTTACAATGGCGACCTGCGAAGCAAGCACGATACGAAGTGAGTAACAAAGCCCTCATGAAAACCTTTAAAATAAAAATAATAAGTGAATAAACTTTATAACTAACTTATGGTAAGTTTTACTGTAATTAGCAACACCCCTCCGTCTGATGAAATATTTTCTGCGTTAAAGTCAACTAAATAGGCTTTGTTTTCTCTGTAAAACACTGTGTTTTTATGGCTCATTTTTGAGGGTGTTTTTTGTTGGTTTTTGCTTGGTTAAACGCTTATAATTTAACAGCTTACACCCTCTTTGCCAAATTATTTGTGAATAATTTGAGTTAAATTAATAAAAGAAAATTATCAAGGAATAATACAAATAAGAAATCGGTTAAAATGTTTAGCTTTTAGCAATTTTTTTGATATGATAAATATCCAAAGCAACTAAAACGGCAGCAAAACCCCAGAAAGGAATAGCTAATTTGTCTGTGTCTAGGAAATTGTTCATTAGCCCGTGTAGAAAATAAGTCATAAAACCAAGTGTTATGCTCAAAGCTAACATTCTTATTTCTTTGTCCTCAGAGTTTTTGTAAACACGTATTCCGGTTGATATGACAGCTATTGCAATCCATATAAAAGCCAATGAACCCAAAAGACCTTGTTCTGCCAACGGGCCAAGATATTCGCTGTGTGCGTTTCCTATGTCGCCAAAGTTTGTGCTTATTATTGTTCGCATTCTTTCAAGCTGAAAAGGTGCATACTGAAATTGATATGTTCCCGGTCCCCAACCGGTGATAGGTTTTTGTTTGAACATTTCAATTGCACAATGCCAACGGTTTAATCTTTCTACGTTTGAAGCATCGGTAGAAATATTGGTAATTGAAGTTAGGTGATGTGAAATTTTTGATGAAGAATCTTGTCTGTTGTCATCTAATTTGTCTATAATTTGAAACCAAAAACTAAAAATAAAAACGGCGACAATAACTACAACTGTTATGATAAGTCTTAATCGAATTTTAAGTTTAATAATTGCCCAAATTCCAAGCGCAAATGCTAATCCTATCCACGAAGCTCTGGAATAAGATAAAATAACGGCAACAGTAAAAGCCAAAGCAAACAATAGACTTATGTATTTGTATAGAGGCTTTATTTTAGCTTTAAATGTCATTCCCCACCAAAGAGGAGCTATCAAAGCCACAATTGCACCGTATGCTGTATGGTCATTGTAAAATGGTTTTACAACAAAATGTGCTGCGTTTTTTGCTAAAAAAGAAGTTTGTCCTAGTTCTATTGTACTGATAACCACTACAATAAAGATAGAAGCAGCCATTAGCCATAAAAAAGGTTTTATTTTTGAGTAATCTTTAAATAAAGTAGTTCCAAAATAGAAAACAGGAATAATAAACCATAGTTTAACCAGCCAGAATTTTATGGATACAAGAGGCAAAGTGCTGGATATTGTTGTAATTAACATCCAGAAAAGATAAAAAATAACTGCTATGGAAATTGGATGTAGTAAAAGGCTTTTTTCAACTTTTCTGTTTAAGAAAAATTTAAAAATTAAAATCCCCAATATTAAAATTAATAAAGGCTCCGTGAAGAGAGAAATATTAAAATCAATTTCGGGAATAAAAAAAGATAAACTCAGAGAAAGTGGAGTGAGAAAAACGACAAGAAAAAACGCTTTGTCGTATGACTTAAAAGTAAGCAAAACAACCAAAAGAGCAATCGGGGCAAAAGCAAAATACAATTGTCCCAAATACAACACAACAATAGCGTTTATAAAAATAAAAACTATTCCCAGCCCAATAACCGTAAGGTTCTGATATTTGGCTTCTGCCTGCACTTCGTTTATGCTTCTTCTTTGATTCTTTTTCTAAACTCTTTGTAAAAATCTAATAAAAGTAACATTACAATTGCAAAAACCAAAGCCCCAATAGTAGAAAAAACAACAATTATCGACCTCTTAGGTTTGTATTTTTTATCGGGAGTTTGTGCGTAACTGATTACATATTTGTGAGTTAATGGATGATCAAGGTTAGCTTTTGCTTGGGTCATGTTTACATGTAAGTTGGCTAAGCCTTCTTTTATGAACTCTAAATAATAAAACAAAGAAGCTGCTTCTGCACCATATTTTTTTACCGAGTCTGAAGTGGAGTCAAAAAAAGTTTTGACATTTCCATTTAATCTTCCGTTTACAACAGCTTGAGTGTATGATTCTGCATATCTTTCCATTTCTCCGTCGTAGAATGGCACCCCTTTACTTCGGTAAAAATTAAGTGAATCTTCAATGGTTTTTACGTGTGCTAATTCATTAAAATAAGCTTCTTGGGCTATTTGATATGATTCTTCGATTCTTTGATGTTGCATAATGTAAACTAACGAGTCAACTAGCGAAGCGATGTCATTTGCCATGTCTGCTGCTTGTTGTGGGTCAATATCAACAACACTTACCGAGGCTCCTTGATATTGTGTTTTCTGAAAACTTACGTTTGAGCGAAAAGTTTTTTGCAATTTGGTTTTTAAATGCGGATCGTCTTGGCTAAGTCCGTAATGATCTATCAAATTGTATTTTACAACAATACTGTTCATTATGAAATCGGAGTTTAGAATTTGAATTAATCGTTCTAAATCGTCTTCATCTCCAATAAGTAGAGGATCGGTTTCTTGATTTACAGTTAAGTGTAATAAACTTGTTGAAGGTGAAACAAAAGTTGTAGGAAACAGCACGGTTTCAGCTTTAAAATAATTTGGTATCATCAATGAAACAACAATAGAAGCTATTGCTCCTAGAACAGTTATGATAATCAAAGGCATTCTTTTTTTCCACAAAAAAACAAAAATATCAAGTGAGTCAAAGTTCTTTTTTTCTTCCATTTCTCCTTATTTAACTATGATGTAAGAGTAGTTTTTCTTTCCTTTTCTTATTAAAATAAACTTGTTGTTAAGCAAGTCGTTTTCTGTAACAACATATTCGGCATTATTTTGTTTTTCCTGATTAATGCTTAATCCATTGTCTTTCATCATTCTGCGACATTCTCCTTTTGAAGGGAAAACTTTTGTTTTTTCTGATAAAAGTTCAACAATGTTAATCCCGTTAGTAATTTCGTTTCGGCTGATTTCAAAGCTCGTAACACCATCAAAAACTTGGATAAATGTTTTTTCTTTTAATTTCGACAAAGATTCTTTTGTCCCATTTTCGAATAAAATGTTGCTGGCTTCAACAGCGTTGTTGTATTCTTCTTCTCCATGAACAGCAATTGTAAGCTCTTCTGCCAATGTTTTTTGTAGAAGTCTTTTGTGTGGTTCTGCTTTATGTTCTTCAATAAGCGGAAGAATAATTTCTTCTCCTTTAACCGAGAAAATTTTGATAAAACGTTCAGCGTCTTCGTCTGCAGTATTCATCAAAAATTGATAAAATTCGTAAGGCGAAGTTTTTTCAGGGTCTAACCAGATATTTCCTTTTTCTGTTTTTCCGAATTTTTTTCCGTCAGCTTTTGTAATCAAAGGAACTGTAATTCCATAGGCATCTCCGCTGGATTTTCTACGCACAAGTTCAATTCCGGTAGTTATATTTCCCCATTGATCCGAACCTCCAAGTTGAAATTTGCAATTGTACTCGTTGAATAAGTGGTAGAAATCGTAGCCTTGAAGCAGTTGGTATGTAAACTCAGTAAAAGAAATTCCTACTTGTGATTGAATTCTTTGTTTTACAGAATCTTTAGAAAGCATGTAACTTACCGTAATGTGTTTTCCAAAGTCGCGAATAAAATTCAGGAAAGAATAATCTTTTGTCCAGTCGTAATTATTAACTAGAAGAGCTTTATCACCAGAAAAGTCAATAAAATGTGAAATTTGTTTTTTTAAAGCTTCTTCGTTTTGACGTAAAACAGTTTCATCAAGCAAGTTACGTTCGTCACTTTTGCCGGATGGATCACCAATCATTCCGGTAGCACCACCAACAACAATAATTGGTTTGTGACCCGCTCGTTGGAAGTGTTTCATTATCATAACACCTACCAAATGGCCAATATGTAAGCTGTCTGCAGTTGGGTCTATTCCTAAATATCCAACAGAATTTTCTTTTATAAGTGTATCTTCGGCATCAGGCGTAATATCGTGTAATAATCCACGCCAGCGTAGTTCTTCTACGTAATTAAAATTTGGCATTTTTTTGAGTTAAAATGTTTTCGAGTTTTTGATTTTTTGAGGATTAGCTTTATGCTGTCAATTATCAAAAATTCTTAATTATTAATTCTTAGCTATTATCTCTTAATTCTTATTTATTATTTACAAGTTTTCAAATTGTGATAAAAAGCGCATGTCGTTTTCAAAGAAATAGCGAATATCTTTTACTCCGTATTTAAGCATAACAATTCGTTCTATTCCCATACCGAATGCATAACCGGAATATTTTTTACTGTCAATTCCAACGTTTTCCAAAACATTTGGGTCAACCATTCCGCTTCCTAATATTTCCAGCCAACCTGTATATTTACAAACATTACAGCCTTCTCCGCCACAAATAGAACAAGTTACATCCATTTCAGCCGAAGGTTCGGTAAAAGGGAAATAAGAAGGGCGAAAACGTACTTTTGTTTTCGGTCCGAAAAATTCTTTGGCGAAGTACAATAATGTTTGTTTAAGGTCAATAAAAGAAACATTTTCGTCAACGTAAAGTCCCTCAATTTGATGAAACATAAAATGAGAACGAGCCGAAATATCTTCGTTGCGGTATGTTCTACCTGGAATAACAACCTTAAACGGAGGTTTATGGTTTTCCATAAAACGAATTTGTCCGTTTGAAGTGTGAGTACGAAGCACAACGTCAGGATTTTTTTCCACAAAAAAAGTATCTTGCATATCACGAGCAGGATGTTCAGGCGGAAAATTTAATGCTGTAAAATTGTGAAAATCATCGTCTATTTCAGGAGAATCAATTGTAACAAAACCAATTTTCTCAAAAATATCTAACATTTCTCGTCTGACAACAGTAATAGGGTGTTGACTACCTAAGTTAATGTTTTCACCAGGCAAACTGAGGTCTAATTCAACCTTTTTTTCGTTTTGAGCTTCAATTTTTTCTTTTAATTCAGCAAATTTTTCTTCAACACTGTTTTTGAGATTATTAATGACCTGTCCGAATTCCTTTTTCCCTTCTACAGGTACATTTTTGAATTCTTTGAAAAAATCATTTAAAATACCACTTTTTTTAGATAAAAACTTGTTTTTAAATGCTTCCAGTTCTTCCAATTTTGATGTTGAAAAAGCCTTAACGTCTTCTATGTGTGCTTTTATTTTCTCAATCATTTTAAAGTATCTTTTCTATTATTCTATAATTGTAATTGAAATAATTTTTACGTCTTCTTTTGGTCTGTCGTTGCTGTCTTTTGCTACTTTTGAAATTTCTACTGCAACTTCTATTCCCTCGATTACTTCGCCAAAAACAGTATATTGGGCATCTAAAAATGGTGTGCCGCCTATTGTTGTGTATGCTTCTCTTTGTTCATCAGTAAATTTAGTGAACATTTTTTTCTCAAACATATCAAGCTCTTCGTTTGTATAAACTTTTCCTGTAACAACATAAAATTGTGAACCGGAAGAGCGACGGGTAGGGTTCATTTGGTCACCTGTTCTTGCCGCGCTTAAAGCACCTTTTTTATGAAAATATTTTGGTGTAATTTCAGCAGGTATAGTATAATCAGGTCCGCCATTTCCAAGAGCTTTTCCGGCAGGAGCATCTTTTGAGTTAGGGTCGCCGCCTTGAATCATAAATTCGTTAATAACTCTGTGAAACAGTAAACCATCATAATAATGTTCATTAACAAGTTTGATGAAGTTTTCTGTGTGATAAGGAGTACCTGCGTATAAAATAGCAGTCATATCACCCATTGTTGTTTTTATTAAAACCTTAGTGTCTTTCTGATTATTCATATCTTGAGCATAAATTGTTGATACAAAAGTTGTTAAAATTAAGAACGAAAAGAAAATTTTTAGTGCTTTCATAGTTTTATGTTTTTGGATTTCAATGTTTTATGTTTTGCATTACTTCTTTTCATAAAGTTTACAAAACTATGATTATCAGTTGATTTTTCAAAATTTATTAAGTAAATTTAATGTAGCATTACTTTTTTTTTCTTTAAAAATCTTGTGGGTATAAATACGGTTTTAGTAATTTTGTCAGGTATTTATAACCTTCTAAGCTAGGATGAATTCCATCTGTTTCATTAAAAAATTTTGATTTAATATTGTTGTTTTCATCTAAGAAGCCAAAAGAAATATCAATGAAATTTAGATAGTTTTCGCTTTGGCAATATTCTTCAAAAATTTTGTTTGCTATTTTGTATGTTTTACAATTTCCTTTTTTATATGGAGAACATTTTATTGATAAAAAATTTATTTGGGCATCAGGTTGATGTGTGTGTATTATCTTCTCAAGTTTTTTAAATTGTTGAAGAACAATGTCTATTTTGTTTCGTTTTTTTCCAATGTCATTGTCTCCTTCATAGATGAATATTTTTTTGAATTTGTATCTTAAAATAAGTCTTTCGTGGAAAAGTATCAGTTGTTCCATTGTTGAGCCACCAAAACCTCTGTTTAATACTTTTTTGGGAGACATATCTTCAGTAATTGTTTCCCATCGTCGTATAGAAGAGCTGCCAACAAAAAGGTTTATTCCTTCGTCAGAAAAGCGTTCAGAATCTTCTTTATCGAATATTTCAAATTGTTTTTTATACACATTACTAATTTTCTTTTTCCCAGATAAGTTTTTTGCCAAAACCAAGTCTGTTATCTGTCATCTTTATAAAAGTCAGGTCTATATACCAAATGGCAGTGCTAATAAGTATAGCAAAAGGAAAACGCTTGAGGTAAGTTTTTTTGTATTTTTTAAGTAAATCATCTTTTGCTTCGTACATATTTCCGTTGAATTGTATTCCTTGAATTTTACCCACAACAGATGTTTCTAAAACGATACTTCCGCTTATGTAATTGTTTTGAGCAACGTCTTTAATGTGTTTTGTTTCATAATCTGAAGTAAAAATAAGCGCATTATCTTCTTCGTGGTATGTGTAAAAACAATTTGCAGAATAAGATTTATTGTCAACCGCAGTAGATAATGTCAAAACGTGATGTTCTTTTATGAAATCTATTACTCTCTTTTCTATGATCATTATTTAAAAATTTTGTCAAAGATAAAAGTTACAAACAATTATGGATATCTATTTTATCTATTTTTTTGCAAAACAAAGAAATAAACCTAATTTTGAAAGTCTAAAAATTATTATTAAAAACCTATAAATCAATAAATTATGTTTTCAGGTATTGTAGAAGAAACCGGGAAAGTGGTGAAAATTGAAAAAGAAGGAACTAACATACATTTTTCTTTGAATTGTTCGTTTGTAAACGAGTTGAAAATTGATCAAAGTATGTCACATAATGGCGTTTGCCTAACTGTTGTTGATGTTAAGAAAGATTCTTACACTGTTACAGCTGTTCAGGAAACCCTTGAAAAAAGCAACCTTGGACTTTTGAAAGAAGGTGATGAAGTTAATCTTGAACGTAGTATGAAACCCGACAGTCTGCTTGATGGGCACATTGTTCAGGGGCATGTTGATCAAACAGCTATTTGCACAAATGTTGAAGAATTGGAAGGTAGTTGGTATTATACTTTTGAATACGATAAATCAAAAGGAAATATCACTGTTGAAAAAGGTTCTGTTTCAGTAAACGGAGTTAGTTTGACTGTTGTAAATTCAATGGATGATACTTTTCAGGTTGCTATTATTCCTTTTACTCACGAAGTTACTAACTTTCATACATTTAAAGTAGGAACAGTTGTTAATTTAGAATTTGACGTAATCGGAAAATATATTCAAAAAATCGTAAATCAGTATTTGGGTAGTTTAAATATAAACTAACAATGAGAATTAAGAGTTGAAATATTGGACAGAAAGCATCTTAGGCGTTTTGTTTAATTAGGTAAAAACACCTGATTTAGGTAAATTGCCTCTGGCTGGTGTTTTCAATCTGCCAGTACTTTTTAACTCTTAGTTCAAATTTTTAATCAAAAAAAATGATTCCGCAGGATACGGTACAAAAGGTGATTGATACTGCCGATATTGTTGAAGTAGTCAGCGATTTCGTGAGTTTGCAGCGTGCAGGCACAAATTATAAAGGACAATGTCCTTTTCATAATGAGCGTACGCCTTCTTTTATTGTTTCTCCTGCAAAACAAATATTTAAGTGTTTTGGATGTGGCGAAGCTGGTACTCCAATTAGCTTTTTGATGAAACACGAACATCTTACGTTTCCTGAAGCAATTCGTTGGCTTGCAAAAAAGTACAATATTGAAATAGAGGAAAAGGAACTTTCTGCCGAAGAAATTGCTACAATGCAAGAACGAGAAAGTGTCTTGATTCTTAATGCTTTTGCTCAAAAACATTTTTCTGAAAATCTTTCTGATACTGAAGAAGGTCAAACAATAGCTTATTCTTATTTCAAAAATCGTGGTTTTACTGATGAAACAATTCTTAAATTTCAACTTGGGTATTCTCTCGATTCTCGTTCTTCTCTTTTATATTCTGCTGTGAATAAAGGACACAAAGCTGAAATGATTGAAAAAGCAGGTTTGGTAATTGAAAAACAACCTGATGCTATCACAAAAATCATTTCAGGAAAACAAAAATATTACGATCGTTTTCGGGGTAGGGTAATGTTCCCAATTCATTCTCTTTCGGGAAATGTGATTGCTTTTGGCGGAAGAATTTTGCGCGCTGACAAAAATATGGCGAAATATCTTAATTCGCCTGAAACAATCGTTTATCACAAACGAAATTCTTTGTACGGAATATTTTTTGCTAAAAATGAAATTGTTAAACAAGATAAATGTTATCTGGTTGAAGGTTATACTGATGTTATTTCATTTCATCAGGCTGGAATTACAAATGTTGTAGCTTCTTCGGGAACATCATTGACCGAGGATCAAATAAGGATAATTCGCCGCTTTACGCGAAATCTCACTTTGATTTTTGACGGAGACAGCGCCGGACAAAATGCTGCAATTCGCGGTGTTGATATGGTTTTGCAGGAAGACATGAATGTGCGTGTTATTCCTTTGCCCGAAGGTGAAGATCCTGATACTTTTAGTCGAAAAATGCCTCTTTCTGAATTGAAAGAGTTTATTGAAACTAATGAAAAGGATTTTATTATTTTCAAAACACAACTTCTTAGTACAGACCAGCAATCTGATCCAATAAAAAAATCGGAGGCTGTAAAGGATATCGTAAAGTCTATTTCTGTTATTCCCGATCAGTTCAAAAGAGATGCATACATTAAGGAAACATCTACTTTGCTGAACATAAAGGAAGAGATGATTTTTGATGAAATCAATAAGATTTTAAAAAAAGAACAACGAAATCAGAATAAAACTCAATATCAGACTACTCCAACAGAGAAAAAAACTCCAAAAATCCCTGATTTTATTGATGAAACTGCTCTTCCGGAGGAAAAACAGTTGATTTATTTCTTGCTAAAATTCGGTAGCCGGGTTCTAGATAAAGTTGATGAACCGGAAAATAAAGAAACTGTTGCGGAATTTATTATCAATGAAATGGAATCTGAAAACGGTTTTAGGAATGTAGTTTATCAGGAAATTTTTGAGTTTTACAAAAGTGAATTTGACGAAAAAAGAGATGTCAATTCTGCTTTATTTTTAAATCATCAAATTGATAAAATTAGAGATACTTCAATTGATATTTTGAGCAATGAACATACTCTTAGTAAAATTTGGACTAAAAATGGGAATGTTATTGAAACTCCCGAAGATTCTTTTTCAAAAGATGTTGAAAAAACGATTATTGCTTTTAAATTGAGAATAATTGAGCTTTACATAAAGAAAAACGCAGAACAACTTAACGATCCAAATATTGAAGAAGCAAGCATTGAAACTTTAATGAGACAAAGTATTGAAGCTCAAAAAATAAGAAAACATTTAATGGACATTGGAGGGAAAAGGAATATTTATGGATAAAAAAACCCGCATTTGCGGGTTCTTTTTTACATTTTGTTTATCAACTCAGTGATTATTTTAGTCATTTGTGGTTCAACAGTTCCGGCAACGTCCTGAACTTCTTCGTGAGTTGTTTCTTGATTTGGGTCAACCGGTTCGCTTACATTTGTGATTACAGACATCCCGAAAACTTTCATTCCTTGATGATGTGCTACAATTACTTCCGGTACAGTTGACATTCCTGTTGCATCTGCTTCGTAAATTCTAAACATTCTGTATTCTGCTTTTGTTTCAAGCGTTGGACCGCTACTTCCAATATAAACACCTTTTTGTATCGAAATTCCGTTTTCTTTTGCTATTTCTTCTGCAATTTTAACAAATTCAGGGTAATAAACTTTACTCATATCAGGGAAACGCACTCCAAGTTCTTTTAGGTTTTTGCCTCTAAGTGGATGTTCCGGGAAAAAGTTGATATGATCGGTAATAATCATCAAATCGCCTTGTCTGAAATGAGGATTTAAACCTCCGGCTGCATTTGAAACAATAAGATTTTTTACGCCAAGGAAATGTAAAACACGAACAGGGAAAGTAACTTCTTTCATTCCGTATCCTTCGTAAAAATGGAAACGACCTTGCATTGCAACAACATTTTTGTTGCCTAATTTGCCGAAAATCAGATTTCCTGAGTGACCTTCAACTGTAGAAACCGGGAAATTTGGAATTTCAGCATAAGGAAGCACAAATTTATTTTCTATTCTGTCTGCTAATCCTCCTAAACCGCTACCCAAAATAATTCCAACTTCTGGTTCTATTTTTATCTTAGATTTTATAAAATCAGCTGTTTGGTTAAATTTTTCTAACATAATATTTAGTTTTAATGGTTTTTATTATTTTCGTAAAATTACAAAAAAATTGAAAAGTCTTGTCATTAGTTTTAATTTTGGCAAACTTTTTAGCATGAAAAATTTAGGCTAAGCAAAATTATTATATAAAAGAATGCCTATCTGCAAAAATAATAAATTATGGAAAAAAACTTAATAAAAGCAGACTTAATAATTAAAAATGGTCTTGTTGTAACGATAAATAAAGAAGGTCAGATTATTGAAGACGGCGCTGTTGCAATCAAAGATGATTCTATAATTGCAATAGGAAATTCAAATCAAATTATGGATCAGTATTTTGCTGATCAAGTAATTGATGCTAAGGATAAAATTGTGATGCCCGGATTTGTTAATTCACATACACATCTTGCAATGACTGTTTTCAGAGGTATGGCTGATGACATAAAACTTACCGATTGGCTACATAAATACATTTTTCCGGCTGAAAAAAAACATGTTTCTCGTAAAATGGTTGAAGTTGGAACAAGTTTAGCCGTTGCAGAGATGATTCATGGCGGAACAACTTGTTTTAACGACATGTATTATTATCAAGATGTTACAGCTGAAATAGCAACAGAATTTGGTATTAGAGGAATTGTTTCTGAAGGGTTAATTGATTTTCCGGTTCCAAATAGTCCTACTCCAAAAGATGGAATGGAATTTTCTGCAAAAATGATTGAAAAGCACAAAAAAAATCCTCTTATAGACTTTGGAATTGCTGTTCACGCTCCTTATTCTTGCTCAGAAAATCTAATGATTGATGCAAAAAAAATCGCAGATTATTATGATGTAAATTATCATATTCATGTGGCAGAAACCAAGTGGGAATTCGATAAAATGATTGCAGAACAAGGAAAAACTCCTGTTCAATATTTAGACAGTTTAGGGATTTTGTCAGATAATGTAATTGCAGCTCACGGAGTTTGGTTGACCGATGAAGACATTAAAATAGTAGCAGAAAAAGGAGTTGGGATAGCACATAATCCTGTTTGTAATATGAAAATTTCAAGCGGAGCAGCAAGAATACCTGAACTTTTTGCGGTAAATGCAAAAGTTGGACTTGGTACCGATGGAGTAGCAAGCAACAATAATCTGAATATGATTCAGGAAATGAACACAATGGCGATGTTGCATAAGTTTAACAAAATGGATCCAACCGTTTTTTCTGCCGAAAAAGTTGTTCGCACTGCCACAATTGGTAGCGCAGAAGTGCTCAGAAAAGACAAAGAAATAGGCTCTCTTGAAGTTGGTAAAAAAGCTGATATTATTTTAATTGAAACAAATCTTCCAAATGTCACTCCTATTTTTAATGTTTATTCTTCGATTGTTTACTCAATGCTTGGGAACGAAGTTACAGATGTGATTATCAATGGAAAACAAATCATGCGAAATAATATTTTACTTACAATAAATGAAAATTCAATAAAACATAATGCGAGAGAATTTTCAAAAAATATTAATTTACAGATTAGTTAATTTGAAAAACGAATTTTATATATCATTTAACGTCCAACAAGAACAAATAGAATACGCAAAAGAACTTGTTGAATATTCGCTTAAAAATCACCCAATTAGCAATATTTGGGACAAAGAAAAAAAGGAAGAAACCGAAAAATTGCGAATGATCGGAACTCTTGGCGAAATCATTTTTGCCGACATATACAAGCTTCCTCGCCCTTCTCGTTCATTCGGCGCAATAGACGGACAGGATTTTGGAAAAGATTTTCAACTAAAAACCAAAACTCAAACTTTCAATGTTGATATAAAAACAATGCGCCGAAAAGATAACCGTTTTTATAAAAATTACGTATTGAACATTCCGGCAAGAAATATCAACAGAACCGACAGCCTTACCGACTACTATTTTTGCATAAGTCTGCACGAAAAAGACGAAAAAACAACCGCATCTTTGTTAGGCATAGTTTCAAAAAAAGAAATTATTGATGGAAAAATTGGCATTTTGTACAAAAAAGGCACAAAACGTAAACGTGCCGACAAAACCTTTTTCACTTTTTACGAAGACACTTACGAAGTTTTTTTTGAAAATATTAGCAGACCTTTTATAAACAAAAGAATTCAATCACTACCGAGCTTTAAAAAACATGTTTTGAGATAAAAAATTGCAAAAAAGATAGAATTCTTGAAAAGCTTCAGGAGAGAACACCTGAGACGGGCTGGAAGATTCTTTATACTTGTGTGAAAAATAGCAGAAATTTTTATTTTTGTCTTATATCGAATTAATAATTATGGTGAGTTGTTTTCAAATAAATCAATGTTCGAATATTCGAACGCTAAATTACCATATCCACTTATGTTGTGTGCTTAATTATAATAAAACACTCTACAAAACAAAGAATTAATTATACTATTTGACCAAATTTTTTTAAAAAAAATCAGAATGAAAACAAAAATTACTACACTGTCATTTGTTCTTTTTATAATTACATTATTTTCTTGTAATAAAAGTAACAATATTACTATATCTATAATTGATGGTTTTTATTCAGTATTAGATGAATATGGTCATTCTCATTGGGGTGATTCAAGTTTTACTTTCGATTGTACAATAAGAATATACCCTCTTGAATATGTGACCTTTGATAATTACACTTATTATGATAATAGATATGAGTTTAATGATGTAAAATTAGACACTAATCTCTATTATGATATAATTTTTGAAGGCAGTAATCATCAAAATTTTATTATAAACGATTATTTATTTAAACCTATAATAACAAAAAAATTGATTTGGGCATATCTACCACAAATTATAATAACCGAAAAATCAAAAGCAGTAATAACCGATTTTAGTATTGATAGTTTGCGTTTTATTACTTCACCTTATATGTATACAAAAGGTGTGTTTACAGTGTCCGGTAAAGTTTCAAAAGAAGAAAACAAACCTTTCAGAAGTTTTGTAATTTATCTGGGTGATGAAAATGTTTCATCAACAAATTACGATTTAAAATTTAATCCTAAATTAAGTCAAGAAAATTTTAACTATTTTGATGATGGTAGTTTTATTTTTACAGATACAATTAGGTTCGGAATGAGTCAAAATCTTCATTATTTAGATTGTTTTTATGAATC